>JAGQRJ010000303.1 GCA_020425635.1 Planctomycetota bacterium
ACGCGGGCGTCGGCGTCGAGGAGCACCTAGCCCGCGCCCTCGCCGAGGACCTGGGTCGGGTCGACGTTGTAGGCGCGCAGGGTCGTGGCCGCGGGGAAGCCGGGGAGCGCGGGGACCTCGACCCACAGCGCGCGCTCGAAGTAGAAGCCCGCCTCGCGCAGGTCGCGCCGGTAGTAGTCCTCGTCGCCGGGCTCGTAGTAGTCGGCGACGTCGCTGCGGTAGTTCATGACCGCGTCCACCAGCGCGCCCGCCTTGGCGCGCGCCGCGAGCACGTCGCGGCCGTCGCGGCTGCCGCGGCTCGTGGCCCGGAGCCAGCCCGCCTGGGCGTCGATCGGGGTGCGGTTGAGCAGGGCCTCGCGGATCCGGTCGCCCTCGACCCGATACAGCGCGAGGACGCGGTAGTCGTCTGGAGCGAGCGCGCTGGTGAACCCGCCGCTGCGCGCGATCCGATACTCGACCCGGACGACGTTGGAGGCGACCCAGATGCCCTCGCCGCGCCAGCGGAAGACCTCCCCGTCTGGGGTGTGGCTGAAGCGCGCGGTGCGATCGACCTTGACCCGGCCGACGCCGTCGGCGCGGAGGCGGATCGCGGTGGCGGTGGTGCGCACGCCGTCGTCGTAGGTGGTGGCGAGGGAGAAGGTGCCGAGGGGGGGCGACTGGGCGTTGGCGACGCAGAGCGTCGCCAAGGCGAGCAGGCTCCCCGCGGAGAGGGGGGTGAGGTTCATGGGGTGTGGTTCCCGCGCAGCGCGCTCTGGGTTTGCCCGGGCCAATGCAGACCCCGTACCACGCCACAAGCGGCCCGTCCGCGCCGAATTCCGCCTGGGGTGAAACGCACGGTTCCCGAAGCTGGGCGAGCGCCCCAGCCTCGTGCTGGATGTCGGCCGAGGAGCGCGGCGCCCCACCGAATCCGCGGGGGTTACGGCGCTAGCGCGCCGACCCGTCCGCAGCGGACGCCGAGCCGTCCCGCGGGGTTCGACCCGCAGCCCGCGGCCGCGGGCCTCAGCGCGCCCCCGGGGGTCCCCACACCACGAGGTTGGCCTGGTGCACCGCGCGGGCGGCGTCGCTCACGAGGAAGGCGATCACGTCGGCGAGGGCTGCGGGGGGCATGCCCTCGGCCTCGGGGGCCGCCTCGGCGAGCATGGCGGTGCTCACCGAGCCGGGGCTCACGCAGACCACGCGGACCCCGGCCGGGGCGACCTCGGCGGCGAGGGCTTCGCTGAAGGCGATCAGCGCGCCCTTGGTGGTGGCGTAGCCCACGAGCCCGGGGAGCTTGGGGATTCCGGAGACCCCGCCCACCGAGGCGACGTTCACGATCACCCCGCGGCCCCGGGGGCGCATGTCCTCGAGCGCGGCCTGGGAGCAGCGGAGGGCCCCGGAGACGTTGACCTCCCACAGCGCTCGCCAGCGCTCGGGGGTCAGCGCGGCGAAGGGGCCGGGCTCGAGGCGGGCGGCGTTGTTCACCAGCACGTCGACGGGGCCCCAGGCGGCGCGGACCGCGGCGAAGGCGGCCTGCACGCTCTCGGGTCGGGCCACGTCGGCGACGAGCGCGAGGGCCTCTCCGCCGGCGGCGCGGACCTCGGCGGCGACGGGCTCGCAGGAGCTGCGCGCGAGGAGCGCGACCCGGTGCCCGTCGGCGGCGAGGCGCCGGGCGCAGGCGGCGCCGACGCCTCGGCTGGCGCCGGTGATCACCGTGACTCGGGGGGTCATGCAGGCCTCCTGGGGCCGCGCTTCTTTCGCCGTGGGGGTCGCGAAGTGCGGCGCGTTCCGGGTTACCCTATCCTCGATGACCGACCCAGAGACCACCCTCAGCGACGCGCAGCTGCACGCCTTCGTTTGGCAGCTCGCCAAGGACCCCCCTCCCGAGACCGGCGAGGGGGCGGACGAGGAGCTCGCGCGCATGGTGCGCGACCTGCCCGTCCACTTCCGCGAGCCGCTCCCCGCGGAGTTTCGCCTGGGCCCCGAGACCTACGCCGCGCACCGCGAGCGCGTGCGGGTGGAGGGCCCCGCGCGGATGCAGCTGGTCGAGGACGGGCCCTACTCCAAGCGCCCCAAGACCGCGGGCGAGAAGGACGTCGAGGCCAAGGACGAGGAGCGGATCCGCAAGGGCAAGGTGATCCGCTTCTACACGAGCGCGGTGCTCGGGGTCAGCGGCTTCTTCGGCTCGCAGTTCCTCTTCCACCTCTATCGGAATCGGCACGCGGACCTCGACGTGAGCGGGCCCGTGATGGAGGCGCGGCGCGGCCTCGAGATGGACTGGCGGCTGATGGGCGGGTTCATGGCGATCCTGGTGGCCGCCTGGTTCCTCGCCGACGCCTACGTCATGGCGCGCGAGCTGTGGTTGGACTGGACGAAGTTGAAGGCGGCCGTGCCGGTGATCGGCAAGAAGTGGGCCGAGAAGAGCAAGAAGAAGCTCGGCGACTAGCCCACCCCGCGTGGGACTGAGAGTGCGGCATGAATGTCACGGAACCGACCCACGTGGTCGCAATCTTCGGCGGCGCGAGCGCGGGCTCGGTGGCCGCAGAGCTCCTCGCCGAGCGCGGCGCGCAGGTCGTGGTCTTCGAGCAGAACCCGCGCCCCTACGGCAAGATCGAAGACGGGCTCCCGCGCTGGCACGACAAGCAGCGCACGATGGAATACGGCAAGATCGACGCGCGGCTCGACCGCCCGGGCGTGCACTACGTCCCGCTGACCAAGCTCGGCCGCGACCTCGACTTCGACGAGGTGCTGGGCTGGGGCTTCAGCGCGGTGCTCCTGGCCAACGGCGCCTGGAAGGACCGTGAGCTCGAGGCGGAGGGGACCGAGGAGGCGCTGGGCAAGGGGCTCGTCTACCAGAACCCCTTCGTCTACTGGTTCAACCACAAGCTCGAGCAGGCCTACGACGGCGAGCGCTTCGAGGTGCTCCCGGGCTCGCTCTGCGTGGGCGGGGGCCTGGCCTCGATCGACGTGATCAAGATCTTCCAGCTCGAGCTCTACCAGCAGGCGCTCGCCGCCCGCGGGATCGAGGTCGACACCAACACCCTCGAGCACGAGGGGATCCCCGCGGTGTGCGCCGCGCACGGGATCGAGGACCCCGAGAGCCTGGGGGTCGAGAACTGCACCTTGCTCTACCGCCGCCGCGTCGAGGACATGCCCTTGGCCTCGCTCCCCGACAGCGCCAGCGAGAAGCAGCGCGAGAAGCTGCCGATGGTCCGGCGCAAGATCCTCGAGAAGGCGCAGAAGAAGTTCCTGTTCCAGCTCGTGCCGCAGGTGGTGACCCAGGCCGTGCTCATGGAAGACGGTCACGTGACCGGGCTCCGCGTGCTGCGGACCGAGCTCGCCGGGGGGCGGGTGAACCCGGTCCCCGGGAGCGAGTTCGTGATCCCCGGACGGCTGGTCGTGAGCTCGATCGGGAGCGTGCCGGAGCCGATCCCGGGGATCGAGATGAAGGGCGCCTACTACCGCTACAAGGACTGGGACACGGGCGAGTATGCCGCGGCGCCCGGCGTGTTCGGGCTGGGCAACGTGGTGACCGGTCAGGGGAACATCAAGGCCAGCCTCGACCACGGGCGCTTCGTGGCCGCCCACGTCGCGGAGGCCTACCTCGGGCTGACCGAGGGCGAGCGCGACCTCAGCGAGGCGGGCGCCAAGGCCGCGGAGCGCGGACGCGCCGCGGGGGAGGCGATCGCCGAGTTCGTGGGCAAGGAGGCGAAGCTCGAGCCCGAGGTCGCGAGCGAGCTCCTGAAGCGCGTCGAGGAGCGGCAGCGCGCCGTGGGCTACGACGGCGACTACAAGGGGTGGATCGCGCGGGTGACCCCCGCCGACCTGGGGTGAGCTCCAACCTGGAAGGGATCTCCAAGAACGGCGCGCGCCGGGTCTACCGGATCCTGGCGCGCATGGCCTGGCTGGGGAGCGACAAGCGCCTCGACGGGCCGACGCGCGCGGCCCTCGAGGCCTACCGCACGCGGCTGGGCTTGAGCCCGACCGAGGGCATGGAGCTGGAAGACTCTGCGCGCGCGGGCGAGTCGATGCAGGTGGGCAAGCGGGCCGCGGAGCAGCGCCTGCTGTTCGACGCCATGATCGACGTGGGGGTCGCCAACCGCGAGGTCAACGATCAGCAGCTGCGCTACCTCAAGCGCTTCGCCAAGATCCTCGACGTCCCGAAGGACGCGCTGCGCGCGCGCCTCGAGCAGCACGCCGCGGGGCGCTACTCCTCGCCCTCGGCCGAGGTGCGGATCCGAGACCCGCACGACGACGAGAGCGACGAGACCGGCTCCCTGATCGCCGCGCCGAGCGAGTCGGCGTGGAACGAGGAGCCCACCTGGGACGACGCGGGGAGCCCGGCGAAGCCCGGCGCGGTGGTCTTGCTCGGCGCCAACAAGGAGGCGGCGCGGATCGACCTCGGGACGCTGGCGACCGACGCGAGCTTCGCCGGGTTTCGCTTGGTGCCGCCTGGACTGCACTACGTCGCGCTCAAGCGCGGAGACCGCTTCCCCAGCAGCTGGGTCCAGGTCCCCGAGGGCGGGGTCGTGGTGCAGCGCCTGCACCCGGCCCACGACCGCCTGGTCAACGCGAGCGCGGGAGACGTCCAGGCCGCGCGGCAGAAGCTCGAGGCGGGGCAGCTCGAAGAGCGCCTGGCGAGCTACCCGTTCCAGTACCTGCCCGACTGGCGCCAGCTCACGATCTACCTGGGCGACCCGGAGGCGTTCCCGCCGCGCCTGCGCGAGGAGGACCCCGGGGGCGGCTCGCGCTTCGAGAACGCGCTCTACGGGACCCACGACGGCGACGGCAACGCGTTCTTGACCGAGATGAGCTACGCCTTCCTGCGGGGCTTCCTCGACGGCGAGCGCCGCGCGTTCTCGCGCTGGAGCCACCTGCTGCAGGCGGGCTACCACTGCGGGCCCGACGCCCCCCAGAGCGAGCGCGGGTTCTTCACCCGCTTCGTGCGGCTCGTGGTCGTGCAGCTCGGCCAGCTGCCCTCGGACTACTTCGCCCAGGACTCCTTCGTGACCTACGGCGCGCGCTACTTGACCCAAGACCTCCGCCGCGCGGGGACCGACGACCTGCTGCGCGCGGCCTCGGCCCTCGAGGCCTTCCTCGACTCGCGGGCCTGAGGCGAGCCGCGCTCGGGGCCCTGCCCAGACCCAGGGTTGGGGGCGAGGGCCGGCTTGGGCTACACTGCGGGCGATGAAAACCGCCGGGCGAAACGACCCCTGCCACTGCGGCAGCGGGCTCAAGTACAAGAAGTGCCACCTCGCGCTCGACCGCGAGCAGGGCGGAGTCGTCGCCCCCAAGCAGGTCGAGCGGGCCCCCCAGCCGCGCAGCCGGCGCGGCATGCTCGTGCTCTCCGAGCGCGAGCGCGATCGCATGCGCGCGGCGGGGAAGTTCAACGCGCAGCTGATGGACGAGATCCGCGGCATGGCGGTGCCCGGGACGAAGCTCGACGACATCAACAGCTTCGTCGACGCCTACACCCGTGACCACGGGCACATTCCGGCCTGCGTGGGCTACAAGGGCTACCCCAAGGCCCTCTGCACGAGCCTCAACGAGGTGATCTGCCACGGGATCCCCGACGCCTACGTGCTCAAGGAGGGGGACATCGTCAACCTCGACATCACCTCGATCGTCGACGGCTGGCACGGCGACCAGTCGGAGACCTTCTTGATCGGGGAGGTCAGCGACACCGCGCGCAAGCTGGTGCAGTGCGCCTTCGACTCGCTGCACCTGGCGATCGCGGCGATCAAGCCCTTCAGCACGGTGCGCGAGATCGGCGCCGCGATCGTCAAGCGCGCGGCCGAGGACGGCTTCAGCGTGGTCCGCGACTTCCAGGGCCACGGGATCGGGCGCAAGTTCCACCAGGAGCCGGGGATCCCGCACTACCCCGACTCCTTCCACGGCGGCTTCGTGCTCAAGCCCGGGATCTGCTTCACGATCGAGCCCATGATCAACGAGGGCCGGCCGCACTCCAAGATCGACCGCAGCGACGGCTGGACCGCCCGGACCATCGACGGCAAGCTCTCGGCCCAGTTCGAGCACACCCTGCTCATGACCGAAGACGGGCCGGAGATCCTCACCCAGACCGAGCACGGTCCGCGCCCGGGCCACCGGTTCTGAGGGCGGCCCCGGGGCGCGCGCGCGAGGGCCTCAAGGCACCGCCCCGGGTGACCGAAGAGTGGGGTAGCCACGCAGGAGCGCCCCATGAACCGTCGCAAGTCGTTCTTTCCCGACCAGGACCTGGACCGGCGGGTCCAGCACGCCGTGCACGCCTTCCGCCGCGCCGCCTTCACCCAGCGGGAAGAGGCCTGGCGCCGCGCTTCGCCCTGGGTTCTGTAGCACGACCCGGTAGCCTGGCTCCGCGGAGGTGGGCGTGAGGCGGGTGTGCGTGATCCTCGACGGCGTGGACTACCTCCACGGGCCGCGGCCGCCGATCCTGGCCGAGGTCGAGCTCGCGGGCGACGCCGACGCGGCGACCGCGCGCGCGGGGCTGGAGCGGGTGCTCTCGCAGCAGACCGGACGAGACGCGCGCTTGCGGGCCGGCTGGTCGGCCGTGCGGGTGGTGTCCCTCGACGGCGCGAGCTGGGACGGCCCCGCCTTCTTGTTCTCCCTCGACGCGCCCGAGGTCGGCGACGTGCGGATCGAGGCCGCGGGCGAGGATCCGTCGCCCTGGGATCCGCCCCCGGCGCCGGGCGAGTTCGCCTCGGGCTGAGGGGCGCGCGGTCGGTCAGCGCCGCTGGTCGTCGATCGGGGCCCCGTCGCCGTCGCCTTCGTCCTCGGGGTCCGAGTCCGGGAGGGTGCTGTCGACCAGGTCCGGGTAGACGTCGTTGCTCCCGTCGAAGGGCCCGATCCCGAACCACCACCACTGGTTGTAGTAGGTGTGACCCCAGAGGTCTCCGCTGGAGCTCAGGTAGACCATGGTCTGCGGGTCGTAGGTCCAGAACTGGAACTTCGCGTAGCCCTGCTGGCTGTGGCGCCGGAAGATGTAGAGCCCGGGCAAGGTCACGGCCGGGAGCCCCTGGACGGTGAAGGGCAGGGGCGGGACGCCGAGGGTCATGTCGCCGTCCCAGATCCCCAGCGCGGCGCTGCGGATCTCGAGGTGGACGTCGGGGTCGCGCTCGACGATCCGCGCGCCGGCGATGCTCAGGTGATCCCTGAGCGCGCTGAGCACGAAGGGCTTGTCGACCGAGTCGAAGCGGGAGTCGTCGATCCACACCTTGCGCCCCGAGAGCGAGCTCACGTCGTAGCGGTCGAGCGCACGCTCGGCGGCGGTGCTCACGAGCAGCATTTCGGTGGCGGTGCGGGCGGTGGTGGTGTCGCGGATTTCACCGACGCAGCCCCCACAGGGCAAGGCGGCGGCCGCGAGCAGAAGGAGCCGGGTGCGGAGCATGGGCGAAGTCTAGCGCGAAACGCCGCGGGGTGGGGCTCGAGGGAGGAGCTCGCGCTCGACCCACGGCGCGGCGCCCAGCTCTGCTACGGTGGTCGGGATCGTGGCTGAATCGCAAGGGTTGGGGCGCTATGCGCTCGTGCGCGGCGGGGGGGACCTGGGGACGGGGGTCGCTCACCGCCTGCACCGGGCTGGCTGGCGGGTGCTGGTCGTGGATCGTCCCCGCCCGACCGCGCTGCGCCTGGGGGTCGCCTTCGCCACGGCCGCGCTGACCTCCGACCGCTGCTGGAGTGTGGAGGGGGTCAGCGCCCGCTGCTGCGAAGGGACGGCGGCGACCCTCCGCGCCTGGGAGGCCGGCTGCGTCGCCCTGGTCCATGCGCTGCCCGCCGCGCGCCCGACGGTGTGGGTCGACGTGCGCATGCGCGGCCTGGACGACCCCGACCTGGGCCTCGAGCGCGCGCAGCTGGTGGTCGCCGTGGGCCCGGGGTATCGCGCCGGCGAACACGCCCACGTGCTCGTGGAGTCGAACCGCGGGCCGCGCCTCGGCGCGCGGATCCACGAGGGCAGCTGCGAAGCGCACACCGGGGTCCCCGGCGAGGTGCTGGGCGAGCGCCAGCGGCGCCTGCTGCGCGCGCCCTGCTCGGGCACGCTCACCCGGCGGCTGGCGCTCGGCGCGCTCGTCGTCGCCGGCGACGTGGTCGCCGAGGTCGACGGCCAGCCGGTGCGCGCCCAGCTCACGGGCATGCTCCGCGGGCTGAAGCTCAGCGGGCTCCCGGTGGAGCGGGGGCGCAAGGTCGGCGACGTCGACCCCCGCTGCGACCCCGAGCTGCTCTTCGAAATGACCGACAAGGCGCGCAGCGTCGGGGCGGGGGTGGCCGCGGCGGTGGCCGAAGCCGGGTTGGAACCGTAACTGTCGCTTGAGGTTGGGGGGCACCGCCGCGTAGGATCAGGCCTCCCGTGGCCCGAGGAGGTTCCGTGTATCTGGCGTTGGAACGCTACACCCGCCCCAGCTCCGTCGCCGAGGCGCTCGCCGCCTACGCCGGCGGCAAGGGCGGCGTCCTGCTCGGGGGGGGCTCGACCCTCAACGTGGAGGGCAATCACGAGGAGGTCGAGCACGTGATCGACCTCCAGGGCTTGCCCTGGAAGCAGCTCGCGTCCGGGGCGCAGGGCGTCGAGGTCGGCGCGCTGGTCAGCTTGCGCGCCCTGGGCCGCGCGGCCGCCGCGTGGGGGCCGCGCTTCGCGGCGATCGCCCCGGCGGCCCTCGCCTACCCGGTGGTCGGCCTGCTCAACCGCGCGACGGTCGGCGGACGGGTCATGCTCGACCGCAACGACGTCGACCTGCACCCGGTGCTGGCCGCCCTCGACGCGCGCCTCCTCGTGGTCGACGACGCCGGCGAGCGCGCGCTCCCCTTCCCGACCGACGCCGCCGGGCGCCGCGCGCTGGCGGGGTGCTTGCTGCGCGGCCTGCAGCTCCCCGCGGGGGGCGGGCGGAGCAGCTTCCACCGCCACGCGCGGATCCAGGTCGACCGCCCGCTGTGCAACGCGGCGGCCTGGGTCGAGGGCAGCGAGGCGCGCGTGTTCGCCGGGGTCCAGGGCCCCGACGCCGCGCTCACGCGGCTCGGCGCGGTGGAGGGCAAGCTCAGCGGCTGGGGCGACCAGCGGCCCCCCGACTGGCGAGGCCAGGTCCGCGAGGCGGCCCTCGCGGACCTCGTGGCCTACGAGGATCCCTGGGCGAGCGGGACGTATCGCCAGGACGTGACGGCGACCCTCGTCGTGCGCTGCCTGGCCGAGGTGTTCGGAGAGGCGGTGTCGGAATGAGGTCCGAGCTGGAGGTCAACGGCGCGCGGGTCGCCTGGGAGCACGAGCCCCACGAGTTCTTGACGGAGGTGCTGCGCCGGGAGGGGCTCAAGGGCACCAAGCGCGGCTGCGAGTCGGGCGACTGCGGCGCCTGCGCCGTGCTCCTCGACGGCGAGGAGGTGCCGAGCTGCCTGGTGCTCGCCGCGCAGGCCCACGGCCACGCGGTCGAGACGATCGAGGGCGTCGGCAGCTTCGAGGCCCCGCACCCGATCCAGGAGGCCTTCCTCGACGCCACCGCGATCCAGTGCGGCTACTGCACGCCGGGCATGGTCCTCGCGACCAAGGCGCTGCTCGCCGAGACCCCGAACCCCACGGAGGCCGACGCGCGGGCCTGCCTGGCGGGGCACCTGTGCCGCTGCACGGGCTACGTCAAGCCGATCCAGGCGGTGCTCAGCGCCGCGCAACGTTGCCAGGCAGGTGCGCAGTGAGCGAGCAGGCAGGAGGCTGGGACACCGGGGCCGACTCGCTCCACCGCTACGACGACTACACCCAGATCAACCGCAACCAGCGCCGGGTCGACGCGCTCAAGCTCGCGCTGGGCAAGGGGACCTTCTCCGACGACATCGACCTCCCGGGCATGCTGCACCTCAAGTGCCTGTGGAGCCCCCACGCCCACGCGCGGATCACCTCGATCGACACCTCCGCGGCCGAGAAGGTGCCGGGGGTCGTGACGATCCTGCACCACGGCAACGTGCCCCGCGTGCCCTACACCACGGCCGGGCAGGGGCACCCCGAGCCCTCGCCCTACGACACCTACATGTTCCCCAAGAAGGTGCGCTTCGTCGGGGACCGCGTGGCCTGCGTGGCCGCCGAGAGCGAGCTCGCCGCCGCCCGCGCGGCGCGCCTGATTCGGGTCGAGTACGAGGTCCTCGAGCCCCTCCTCGACTCGCGACGCGCCATGGACCCCGGCGCGCCGATCGTGCACGACGAGCCGGAGGCCAGCGGGCTGCCCGGCTACGACAAGGAGCGCAACCTCGCGGCCTCGATGGAGGTCTTCCACGGGGACTACGCCGCCGCCTTCGCCAAGGCCGACCTCGTGCTCGAGCACGAGTACGAGGTGCCCTACCAGCACCAGTGCGCGCTCGAGCCCCACGTCGCCGTGACCTGGCTCGACGAGGACAACCGGCTCGTGGTCCGGGTGGCCACCCAGGTGCCCTTCCACAGCCGGCGGATCCTGGCCCGCGTGCTGGGGATCCCGGTGAGCCGGATCCGCGTGATCAAGCCGCGGATCGGCGGCGGCTTCGGCGGCAAGCAAGAGATCCTGATCGACGACCTCCCGGCCATGGTCACCCTGCGCACCGGCCGTCCGGCGCGGCTGTTCTTCACCCGCCGCGAGGAGTTCAGCTCCTCGCGGGCCCGCCACCCGCAGATCCTGCGCTGGAAGACGGGGGTCACCAAGGACGGGGTCGTGCTCGCCCAGGAGCTCGAGGTCCTCGCGAACACCGGACCCTACGGCGCCCACGCGCTGACCGTCCAGGGCTGCACGGCCGGCAAGACGCTCCCGCTCTACAAGGCCGAGGGCTACCGGTTCATCATGAACACGGTCTACACGAACCTGGCCAACGGCGGCGCGTTCCGCGGCTACGGCGGCCCCCAGGGCTTCTTCGCCATGGAGGCCCACATGTCCGAGGTCGCCGAGCGCCTCGGCCTCGACCCGGCGGACTTCCGCACCAAGAACCTGATCGGCGAAGGCGACGAGAACCCGCTCTCGAAGGCCCTGGGCGAGGGCGGCGAAGGCCCCCCGCAGCGGATCCGCAGCTGCGGGATCCAGGAGTGCGTCGCCCAGGGCAAGGCCGCGATCGGCTGGGAGCGGCGGGGCAAGCTCGCGGACCCCGCGCCGCACCTCCGGCGCGGGCTGGGCATGGCCTGCCTCATGCACGGCTCGGGGATCCCCGGGGTCGACATGGCCTCGGCCTTCCTCAAGCTCAACGACGACGGGAGCTTCAACCTCCACGTCGGGGCGACCGAGATCGGCACCGGCTCGGACACGATCCTCAGCCAGATCGCCGCCGAGGCGCTGCAGGTGCCCCTGCACAAGATCATCATCTACAGCTCGGACACCGACATGACCCCCTTCGACAAGGGGGCCTACGCCTCGAGCACGACCTACATCTCGGGCACCTCGGTCAAGAAGGCCTGCGACGGCGTGGTCGAGCAGCTCAAGCAGGCCGCCTTCGAGATCTGGCGCCACCACGGCGACCCCAGCGACGGTCCGCTCACGATCGCCGACGAGCACGTGGTGCGGCCCGACGGGAAGCGCCTGAGCTACAGCGAGATCTGCCTGTCGACCTTCTACGAGCACGACCAGCACCAGATCATGGACCACGGCTCGCACATGAGCATGGAGAGCCCGCCCCCCTTCGCGGCCCACTTCGCCGAGGTCGAGGTCGACGTGGAGACCGGCGCGGTGCGGGTGCTGCGCTACGTGGCGGCCACCGACTGCGGGGTCCCGATCCACCCCCAGAACTGCGAAGGCCAGATCGAGGGCGGCGCGGTCACCATGCTCGGCTACGCGCTGAGCGAGGACTTCGTGTTCGCGGGCGGGCGTCTGCTCAGCGACACCTTCCGCGACTACAAGCAGTTCACCGCCCTCGACGTGCCCGAGTTCACGCCGATCCTGGTCAAGACCTTCGAGCCCTCGGGCCCCTTCGGCGCCAAGAGCGTGGCCGAGATCCCGACCGACGGCCCCGGGCCCACGATCGCCAACGCGGTCTCCAACGCCCTCGGCGTGCGCTTCCGCAAGCTGCCGATCACACCGGAGCGGGTGCGCGAGGCGTGGCTCGCCAAGCAACAAGGACAGCCCGCCTCGACCCGCGCCTGAGCGCTGCGGCGGGCGCGAGCGAGAACCGGGTCCGCTGGGGTCGAGGCGTGCGCGTCGGCGCCGGACATGGTATTTTTTGCACAGCGAGAGGGCTCATGGCAGACAAAGAAGTGCTCGGTCAACAGATCACCTTGCGGGTGGCCGACTCGGACATCGAACGCATTCAAGCCGTGTGCGCCAACCTCCCCTTCAAGCGCAGCGCCGTGACCCGGGCCGCGCTGCGGCTGGGGCTGAGCCAGCTCATGGCCGACCCGACGCTGCTCCTCCAGGCCGACGCCCGCAGCCTGACCGAGACCGACTTCCAGGGTTGGAAGACGCTGCCCGGCCCCTCCGCGCCCAAGCCCACCCCCGAGGCTTAGTCCGCGACGCGCGCGCTACCAGCCCTTCGTACATGCAGCGACCCGCGAGCCAGAGCTCGCGGGTCGTGAACGTGTGGCCCTGCGGGTCGGACCTACTAGAGCGGCGAGGCCTGGTTGGCGCGGACGTAGGCGCGGACCTCGTCGTGGTCGACGAAGCCGTCGTTGTTCGCGTCGACGTCGGCGAAGGACGCGCTCGCGCCGGCCGGCCACTCGGTGGCGTCGAGCTTGCCGTCCTGGTTGGCGTCGGCCGCCTGGATCGCCTGACGCAGGCGCCCGCCGGGGCCCTGGCCGCCGGGGCCCTGGCCGCCGGGGCCCTGCCCGCCGGGACCCTGGCCGCCGGGACCCTGCCCGCCGGGACCCTGCGGGCGCTGCGCCTGCAGGAAGGCCTTCAGCTCGTCCTTGGTGACCTGTCCGTCGTTGTCCGCGTCGGCCTTGAGCAAGCGCGCGGCCGGCCCCTGGAGCTCGGTGGCGTCGAGCACGCCGTCCTTGTTGGCGTCGATGCGGTCGAAGAGCTGCTGAGCCATGCGCTTCCGGGCGGCCGCCGCGAGCTCCTGGGGGGTCACGAAGCCGTCGCCGTCGGCGTCGGCCTGCATCAGGTCGGGCTTGCCGGCCGCCTGAGCCTCAGCGGCGTCGATCTTGCCGTCGTTGTTCGTGTCGATCCGGGCGAAGACCTTGCGGGCCTTTTGCTTGGCGCGCTTCCCGGCGCCCGCGCCCGGTTGCCCCTGCGGTCCGGCCCCAGGACGACGTCCCTGGCCTTGCTGAGGGGGTTGCGGCGCTTGCGCGGCGCAGTAGCCCATGCCCAAAGCGACCAGGACCATTCCAATACGAACAAAGCTCATCGTCATCCTCGCTGACCGGTGCCTCGTAGCCAGTGGGGAAACGCGGGCCCTGGGCGCTGGTTTCGGGCGGGTCCGGAAAGTTCCGCGAAAGTACTCAACTCATTGCGAGGTAGTTGATTACCCTGTTTCGACGCCCGGAGGCACCCATGGCAGGTTTTGCGCGCGCGCGGTTGATGCTCCCGCTCTCGGACTCCCGCGGCAGGACGGAGCGGATCGAAGACGGCTACGTCCTCTACGAGGGCGACCGCCTGCTCGAGGTCGGCGCCTACGACGAGGGGATCGGGGTGCGCCTGCTCCGCGAGCACGGGCGCCTCGAGGTCGTCGGCGGAGGCCACGCGACGACCGTCGACGGGCTCGTTCAGCACGACGCGGTCTTGCTCCCGGGCTTCGTGAAGGGCCACGGTCATGACCACGAGTCGCCGATCATCGGCCTGGTGAAGGACGTCCCGCTCACCGCCTGGCTCGACGGCGCGGTCAACGTGTTCACGCGCTTCCTCGACGAGCACGAAAACCGCCTGACCGCGGACCTGGGCGACAGCCCGCACCTCGTGACCTACCTCAAGGCCCGGGTCGACGACGTCTACTACGGAATCACGACCGCGTTGACCCACCACTGCAACTTCAGCAAGTACCACGCGAACGAGATCGTGCAGGCCAACGAGCGGGCCGGGACCCGCATGCTCCTGGCCCTCGGCTCTCAAGACCGCAACTACTACGAGAAGCTGCTCGACAAGCCAGCGAGCGTCGCGACCGACCGCCTCGATCGGGCCGTCGCGGACAACGCCAGCGCTGCGCGCACGACCGTGATCCCGGGGCCCGACCAGCTGTTCAGCAACGGACCGGAGCTGCTGCAGGCGCTCAAGGCCTGGGCGCGGGACCGCGGGACGCTGTTCCACTGCCACAGCTCGGAGGAGCTGCACACCACCCGCGCCTTCGTCGCCCAGTACGGCATGACCCCGGTCCAATACGCCGCGGGCCTGGGGATCCTCGACGAGCGCACGCTGCTCGCCCACCAGGTGCAGACCACCCCCGAGGACATCACGATCCTGCGCGACACCGGGACGCGGCTCGTGCACAACCCGCTGGCGAACACGATCCTCGGCTCGGGCATGCCCCCGCTCCCCGAGCTGCTCGAGGCCGGGATCCCGGTGGCGATCTCGACCGACGGCTCGGGCAGCGCCGACAGCCAGAACATCCTCAGCGCCGCGCGCTGCGCGAGCCAGTATCAAAAGGCCTTCAAGCAAGACGCCCGGCTGCTCCCCGCGCAACAGGTGCTCGAAATGATCACCGTCGAGGCCGCGCGGATCCTCGACGTCGACGCGGGCTCGCTGGAGCCTGGGCGCGCCGCGGACTTCGTGCTGATCGACCTCCGCCGACCCAACCTCACCCCGACCCGGGTCACCAACGTCGTCGAGAACCTGATCTGGGCCGCGGACGGCTCCGAGGTGCGCTGGGTGGTCGCGGCGGGCAAGCTGCTCAAGGACGACTACCGGCTCACGACCCTCGACGCCGAGCGGATCGGCGACCAGATCCTGCGGCTCTCGAGCGAGCTCGACCGCTACAAGCAGCAGGTCGGGAGCCTCTCGGGCACCGGGCTGTGAACGAGGCGTCCGAGCCTGCTCAGGCGCCCCGCAGGAGGAGGCTCCTGCGCGCGCTCGCGGCGACGGCCGCGCTCGCGGCCTTGCTCTACGCGCTCTCGGGACCGCTGCTCCGCGCGCTCCCCGGCTGGCTGACCCAGGCCGACGACCCGCGCGAGGCAGACGCCCTGGTCGTGCTCGCGGGCGACGCCTCGGGGGGGCGCGTCGACCGCGCGCTCGAGCTGTTCCGCGCGGGCTACCTCCCGCGCGGGCCCTTCGTGCTCTCAGGGGGCGAGCTCTATCCGGGGATGACCTGGGCCGAGCTCATGCGTGCGCGGGCGATCGCGGGCGGCGTCCCCGCAGAGCGCTGTGTGATCCAGGGGCGCTCGCGGACCACGGTCGAGGACGCCGCCTTCACCGCGGAGCTGCTGCCTGCGGAGACGAAGACGGTGCTGCTCGTGACCTCGGACTTCCACTCCGCGCGCGCGGCGGCGGACTTTCGCCGAGCCCTCGGCCCCGAGGTCGAGGTGCTCTCGGCCCCGAGCCGCTCCCCCTGGCCGGAGGCCTGGTGGCGCGACCCCGTCGCTGCGCGCGCGCTGGCGACGGAGTGCCTCAAGCGGCTATGGTGAGAGCAAGGCGCGGCTCTCGCGGGGCAGCCGCGCCCCAGACACGGGGAGCGCGTGAGCTTGAACAGCGGCTCGACGCTCGGCGAGATCGCCGAGCGCTGCACCAGCCTGGGTGAGGCCGCGACCAGGCGGCAGCTCGGCGGGGGGCCCTTCCTCGTGGTGTATCCCTGGGAGGACTCGGGCAAGAGCGCCTTCGACACCTGCCTGATGACCGACGACGAGCTGCTCGACGACGAGGCGACCGACCCCGCCAGCGCCACCTTGCTGGACGAGCGGCTGGCCGGGAGGGGGGCGCGCGAGACCGTGAAGGCTCGCGCCTCGGCCGTGAGCATGAACGGGGCGAACGCCCTAGTCCTGCCGGTGTCCAAGTCGAGCCGCAACCCGTTCTCGAACTTGATCACCCTCGGTCGCGCGCGCAACAACGACCTGATCCTCAGCTCGCCGAGCGTCTCCAAGGTCCACGCGTGGTTCCTCGACGGAGGGCCCAGCGGGTGGTTCTTGCAAGACAACGGCTCGACCAACGGGACGACCCACAACGACGAGCCCGCCGCGCCGCGCGTGAACCTCACCCTCCGCTTCGGCGATACGGTCGGGTTTGGCGGGGTGCAGGCCGTGTTCTGCGACGCGGCCGGGGTGCTCGAGCTCGCGCAGCGCTGGTGAGCCCAGCCTGGGGTCAGGCCTCGAGCGGGTAGCCTGCCTCGCGCCAGGCGCGGATCCCCCCCGCGAGGGAGCTCACCCGAGTGTAGCCCATGCGCTGCAGCGACTCGGCGGCGAGCGCGGAGCGAAAGCCGCCGCCGCAGTAGAGGACGAGCTCGGTGGCGAGGTCGGGGACGCGCGCCTCGACGTCGCGCTCGAGGATCCCCTTACCGAGGTGCTCCGCGCCGACGATCCGGTCGCGAGCGAACTCGCTCTCCTCGCGCACGTCGAGCACCCGGGGAGGGGTTCCGGCGACCTGCCGCGCGCGCAGCGCCTCGACGGTCGACTCGGAGATCTGGGCCTTGGCCGCGTCGACGACGCGCAGGAAGCCAGGAGCGTGGTGTTTGTCCATGCGCGTGCCCGAGCCTTTAGGCGCTCAGATCCCGTCCTGGCGGTTGTGTTCGCGCTCTCGCCCCAGCTCGGCGCGCAGGCGGTCGAGCTCGCGCTGCTGCTCGATCAGCTCGAGCTTGATCGAGCGCAAGTCGTCGCGCTGTCCGCGGCTCTTCTTGTAGAAGGCATAGGCCGTCGCGCCCGCGCTCGCGGCGGCGATCCAGGGGTTGGTGAGGAGCAGGAATGGATTCATGGGACGACCTCCCGGAGTAAACGTAGCTGACGCGGGTCGAGAGAGCAAACCAGGGGCCAGGGGGCGGGCTTTGGGGCAAGGGGTTAGGCGCGATCCGGGGCGGGCCTTGCCGCAGCTTCGTCCAACCAGCGGCGAAACTCGGCAATCGCTGCGGAGCTCGGCGCCCCGAAGCGCGCGCGCTCGTAGAGCGCGTTTCCGCGGAGGAGCTCGGCGTTCGCGACGCGGCGCAGGTAGCCGGCGGGGGTCTCGGCCCCGCCGACTCGGTAGCCCGCGCGCTTGAGCTCGAGCAGCCAACGCTCGCGCTCGGGGAGCTCCGGCGTCTCGCCCGCGGCGCCGAGCTGCGCGCTCCAGCCGCGCCTGCGGTCGCCGCGCTGGCGGCGGAGGCCGGTCACGAGGACACCCAAGAGGCCGAGCGCGACGAGGGTCGCGAGCAGGGGGCGCCCGTGGCTGTCGAGGATCGCCCCCAGCGAAGCGCCGGGCCGGCCCGCGGGGGTCGCGGGGGTCGCCGCCGGCTCCGGGGCGAGGACCGGCAGCGGCAGGGCGCCGCCGGGGGTCGGGTCGAGGGCGACCCAGCCCGCGTCGTCCAGGGGCAGCTCGACCCAGGCGTGGGCGTGCTTGGCGCGCACGAGGAAGGTCCCGTCGGGTTCGCGCTCGTCGGAGCGGTAACCGAGCACGAGCCGGCACGGGATCCCCTCGGCGCGCAGGAAGACCACGAGGGCCGAGGCGAACTCGGTGCACACCCCGCTCCGGGTCTGGGTCAAGAAGCTCAGGCAGCGCGGGTAGAGGGCGCCGTCGGCGAACTCGGTGTCGGCGTAGCGCGCCCGCTGCTGCAGCCAGCGCGCGGCGTTCAAGGCCCGGGCCCAGGGGCTCTCGCGAGACCCGACGGCCTCGCGGGCGAGGCCTCGCAGCTCGGGGGGCAGCCCCAGGGGGAGCTGGAGCAGGTCGGGGCGCTGGAGCACCTCGCGCCCCACGAGCAGGAAGCGCGGGTGCACGACCTGCCCGGCCACCGAGTAGCGCAGCGGGTAGCTCGCGGGCCCCCTCAGCTGGAGCCCGGCGTCGTCGATCGCGTGCGCCACCGTGGCGCCGAGGGGAATCCCCACGCAGGGCAGAAAGCCCGAGACGGGCTCAGCCAGCTCGACCTCGGCCTCGACCGTGATCGGCTGCAAGCACGTCGGCTGCTCGCGGCGGGTGGAGGCGACGGAGAACCCTTCGGGGCCGACCTCCTCGAGGGCCACCGCCCGGAGCAGCAGGTCGCCCCGCAGCTTGGGCGCCGCGACCGTGGCCACGAGGCGCATGCTGCGCCGCGCGGCGCCGCCCGTGGACCACACTCGATCGGGGTCGACGCCGCTCTCCTGCGGGGCCGAGGGGTCGTCGTCGAGGGGCTCGCCGGAGGGGCCCGCCGGGCCGACGCTGGCCGCCCCGGCGAGGGGCCAGCGCGGGAGCTGCGCCCCCCCGAGCCACGGGAGCAGCCCGAGCAAGAGCACCGCCAGGGTCACGCTCGAGCGGCGCGACGGAGTCCGGCGGAGGCCGTCGAGCGCGCCGGCGAGCACGAGCAGCCCCAGCCCGAGGGCCACCACGCTCGGGGTGGGCTCGAGGGTCGCCAGGCACCAGGCGCACATGATCAAGCCCAGCGCATGCAGCGGACTGGCGGGGGCCGGGGTCAGGGGCACGAGCAGCAAGCCGCCCAACGCCAGCACCCGCACGACGGTCACGAGCGCGGGGGGAGCCTCGATCGACAGCGCTCCGTGCAGGCCGACCCAGGCGATCAGCGCGCTGGCGAGCGCGTAGGCCCCGGGGCGGAGGGCGGTCAGCCCCGGGCTGCGTTTGGCGTCGCGAGGGAACGCCGGGATCCACCCCACGAGCAGGCACACCAGGCCGAGGCTCCACACGAAGCCGCCGCTGCCCGTCCACAGCTCGAGCAGCCCGAGGGTCACCGCGTATCCGAGCAGGGCGCTGCGGGCGTTCACGCGGCGACCTCGTCCGACACGAGGACCGGCGCGCCGTCGCGGACGCTGACCACCACCCTGGGCGTGGCGCCTCCGCGACCGGGGTGGACCCGCGCGAGGGCGTCCAAGAGCTTGGCCCGGCCGTCGCGGCCGCGGCAGGGCACGTCGAGGTCCCCGTAGCGCAGGTTCACCGCCACCCCGCGCCGCAGCAGGGAGAGGCCGAGGCCGGCGGCGTAGCTGACCGCGCGCTCGAAGTCCCGCGAGCCGAGGGCTGCGTCGGGGCCGAGGCTGACCCGGGAGTCGGGCTGGCGTTCGGGGGGCGCGACCACGGGGAAGCCCCGGCGGGCGGAGAGGCGCGCGTGCACCCAGCGGCGCGGGTCTCCCGGACGCCAGTCGCGGACGGTGGACCAGGTCCCCAGGGGCAGCCCACGCCTCAGCCACTGGGCCAGGTCGGGCGGGCGCGGCGCGCGGGGGTTGGGGCGCACGAGCACGGGATCGGCGGGGAGGGCGACCTGCACGCGCCGCGCGAACAGGCCGAGGGGACCGAGGGCTTCGAGGGTCACCTCGCCCAGGCGCAGCTCCCCCCGCCGCAGGGGAAGCAGGGCGAGGGTCAACACCGGACGCGCGTCGGGCAGCAGGTCGAGGGCGGGGGCGTCCTGGGAGAGGTCTGGTTGCGCGAGCACGACCCCGCGCAGCGCGCGCCGGCCCCGGTAGTCGAGGACGTAGGTCGCGGTGAAGCGTCGCCCGCTCACCGCCACGGCGGGCACGTGACGGGTGACGTGCACGTCCCCCAGGGGGAGCAGCCAGGCGCCGACGAAGCCCGCCAGCACCGCGGCCCAGACGCACCAGCTGAGCAGGTCGTGGGCCTCGCCCTGGGGGCGGAACGCGGTCAGCGAGAGGGCGAGGCTGAGCGCGACCCAGCCGGCCGCGGCAGGCCGCGGGAGCGGGCGCCGCGCGGCGACGCGAGTCCCCTCAGCCACGGGCGCAGACGCCCCGCGCGCGCTCGCTCTCCTCAGCGTCGCTCACGCGCGCCTAGTGGGCGCCGAGCTGCCCGCTGAGGCCGCCGTCGCTCACGACGGGCGGGTAGAGCGCGCGGAGCACGCGGTCGAAGCGGCCGCGCCAGCTCTGCTCGTTGTGGAGCCCGCCGAGGTCGACGGCGTGGTGCAGGTCGCCGCCGAGGGTCATGCCCAGGGTCAGGAGCTTGTCGCGCACGCGGAAGGTGCCCTCGAGGCCGTCGGCGGAGTTCCCGCGGTTGCCGCTGTCGAGCCAGATTCGCAGCTTGGGGACGGGGGCCTCGAGCTTCTGGTCGACGAAGTCGGTCAGCCAGTAGGAGCCCGAGAGGCTGCCCACCCGCGAGAACACGCCCGGGTGGGTCCAGCCGAGGTAGAGCGAGACGATCCCGCCGAGGGAGGACCCGGCGACGCCGGTGGCGGCGGCCTCGGGCCGCGTGCGGTAGCGCTGGTCGATCCAGGGCTTGAGCTCCTCGATCAGGAAGCGCGCGTAGCCGTCGGCCCGCCCTTGATCCTCGGGGGGAATGTACTCCTGCATGCGCTGCGGGGTGTTGCCGACCCCGACGATCACCAGGGGTTCGACCTCGCCGCGCTGGATCAGGCGGTCAGCGGTCTCGGCGACCCTCCACCCGCCGAACAAGGCGTCGGGACCGAACAGGTTCTGTCCGTCGTGCATGTAGAGCACGGGGTAGCGCTTGCCGCTTTGGGCGTAGCCCGGGGGCAGGTAGACGATCACCTCGCGCTGGTTGCCGAGGACCTGGGACGCGAACCCGGCGTGCCGCTCCAGGGTCCCCGCGCCCGCGACCCCGCCGCTGAGGACGCCGTCCTGGAGGGTCACCGCCGCGCGCGGGGTCACGTAGCGGTCGGCCCCGGCGGGCCGGTCGCGGTCGCCGGCGCCGTCCTCGAGCTCGAACTCGAGGGCGGGCAGCGTGGTCGTGACCGTGCCCTGATAGCGGTGCTCCCCGGCGCTGCGCCCCGGGCCGACGCGGGTCAAGGCCACGCGCTCGGGGGTCTCGGCGTCCTTGCGGTAGCGCAGGAAGGCCTCGTCCCAGCCGCTGTAGTAGGTCACGGTCACGGCGCGGGCCGGCGGCGTGCCGGGCACCCGCGCGGTCTCGACCTTGCCGATCCGCTGCGCGTTGTCGGGGTCCCCGATCGCGTCCGCGGCGTTCTTGCGCACGAGGTAGGCGTAGCGGTAGGGCTGCCCGGCGGGGAGGTCCACCGCCAGGCTCCAGCGCCCGCCGTCGCCCGGCACCAGGCGCGGCGCAGCCGTGACGTCGCCGTCGCCGAGGGCCGGGAGGGTCCCGACCACGTAGACCGACTCGCCCCAGGCGGTCGCGTGGGTGACCTCGAAGCGGACGGTCTCGGCGTGGACCGGGGTCCAGGCGGCGGCGACCAGGAGCGCGGCACCCACCAGGCGACGTAGCAACATCAGGAACCTCCTGCGCCCCGAGTGTAACGCGCCTGGCCACGACTCCGGTCCTTCGGGGAGGGGTCGCGGCGGTCCGGGTAGACTGGGCGGGTGCCGATCTCGCCCTACTTCGCGCTGCTCACCGTCGGCCTCGCCCTGGGGTGCTGGTTTCTCCTCTGGCGCGGAGGCCGGGCGGGGATCGCGCGGATCGTGCTGGTGGACGTGTGCCTCGCGGCCGTGTTCGGCGGGCTCGCCGGGGGGCGCTTGCTGCACGTGCTCGTCGAGCCGCTCCCCGCCGACCCCGTGGTCCTCGAGCCCGACGAGCGCGCCCTGCTGCGCGCGATCCACGACGCCTCGAGCGGGGCGGCGCGGCTCACCGTCGAGGAGGCCCTCGCCGCCGAGGTCGTCCCCGAGGTGTGGCGCTTCGTGGTCTACATGCCCGCGGGGGGCTGGCGCGACGCCGCGCTCGAGCAGATCGCCCGCGACCCCGGCGCGGTCCCCGTGCGCTGGTGGTACGGCGCGCGGCCCCTCGAGATCCCCCAGTTCTGGAAGGGCGGGCTGGCCTGGCTGGGGGGGCTGTTCACCGCGGCCCTGGCCGGGGTCTTCGTCGTCCGCCGGCATGGCGCCTCCCTGGGCGAGGTCGCGGACCTCGCGGGCCCCGCGGTCGCGCTGGGGCTGATCTTTGGCCGCCTGGGCTGCTTCCTCAACGGGTGCTGCTACGGAGCCACCTGCGCAGCGGCGTGGTACGCCCACTCCCCGAGCTGGTACCCCGAGGTCTTGCGCGAGGTCCCGCGCTATCCCACCGCGCTGCTCGCCGCCGCCCTCGCCCTCGCGGTGACCCTGATCAGCCTGGCCTACACGCGGATCCAGCGCCGCGCGGGCGAGGTCGCGCTCCTGTGCGTCGTGCTCTACGCGCCGGGCCGCTTCGTGATCGAAGGCCTGCGGGCCGACCCCCGCGGCGGAGCCGGCGGCCTCAGCACCAGCCAGTGGCTCGCCGTGGCCTTCGGGCTCCCGGCCCTGGCCGGGTGGGCCTGGCTCCGCTTCGGCCCCGCGCCGCCCTCCCCGGACGACGCGCCCCCCAGCGCTTAGCGGCGTCCCCAGCGGGCCTCGAGGACCCCTGGGAAGCGGGCCTCGAAGGCGCGCAGGTCGCGAGGGTCGAAGCGGACGTCGGGGTCGAGCGCGCGGGCGCGCTCCCAGTGCAGGAGGATCGCCTCCGCGGACCCGCGCTCGAGCTCGAGGGCGCCGAGGAGCGCGTGCACGTCGGGGCGATCGGGCTCTTGGCTGGCCGCGCGCCTGGCGAAGACCCGAGGGTCGCCCAGCCCGAAGGGCGCCGCGTAGCGGGCCACGACGAGCAGCCAGCTCGCGCCCGCGGAGGTCGCGCTCAGCTCCATCAGGCGGGCCTGAGGCATCCAGGCGCGGGTGCCCTCGACGATCCCCTCGAAGTGCGCGACCAGGAGCGCGAGGATCGCGCGGGTGTCGAGGTCGCGGTCGAGGCTCCGCGCGCGCGCGGCGAGGAATTCCGCCCGACTCGGGTCGCGGACCGAGAGCGCGAAGCTCTGCACGATCAGGCTCGGCCGGTGGTCGGGGGCGCGGTCGAGGGCCTCCTGGGCGAGGTCGGCGGCGCGCTCGAGGTCCCCTTCGAGCAGCGCGCCCTCGGCGGCGGCGCACAGCCCCTCGAGGCCCCCGGGGTCCCTCTCGGCGAGCCGCCGGTAGGCGGCGCGCGCCGCGGTCTGCTGACCCCTCCGCAGGAGGAGCTCGGCCTCGAGGCGGTCGAGCTCCAACGCAGCCGGCGCGCCCAGCGCGCGGGCGCGGGCGATCGCGTCGCTGGCCTCTGGGTAGAGGTCGCGGCCGCAGCAGATCCGCGCGGCCTCCAGGGCGACCGCGGCCGAGTCGGGCGCGGCCGCCCGCGCGGCGGCCACCGCGGCGCGCACCTGGGCCCAGGGCTCGCCGGCGATCGCGGACTCCAAGGCGGCCCGGAGGAGGCCCTGGGCAGACTCCGGGGCCGCGGCGGCGCGAGCGGCGATCCCAGGGGCGAAGTCGACCGCGCGCTCGATCTCCGGGCGCAGCGCGGCCAGGTCGCCGGGCAGGCTGCGCTCGTAGAGCTCGGAGAAGGTCCGCAGCCGGTCCCCGCGGAGCTCCGGGTGCATGGCCCGCGCGATCCGCCAATCCGCCGCGCCGGCGGCGGGGCCCTCGAGCAGCGCGAGCGCGACCCCACGCCCGAAGCGCGCGCCAGGGTCGAAGGGCCGCTCGCGCAGCGCGGCGTCGAAGTCGCGGAGGGCGCCCTCGAGGTCGGACGCCTCGAGGCGCTCCTGCCCCCGCCTCACGAGGATCCGCATGCGGGTGCGGGTCGGCGTCCCGCCCGCGGTCAGCGCGAGGTAGCGGTCGCGCGCGTCCGCGAGCACGGGGGCGAGCTCGGGGGCGGCGTCGCGGAACCCACGGCGCAAGCCGAGCAGCCCGAGGACCACTCGGGAGTCGTCGGGCGCCAGCTCGGCCGCGCGGGTCAAGGCCGCCGCGGCCGCGGGCGCGTCCCCGACCCGGCTCAGGAGGACCCCCTTGGCGAGGAGCGCGGGCACGAAGTCCGGGTTGCGCGCGAGGGCCTCCCGCGCGAGGTTCAGGCCCTGCACGGCGTGCTCCGCCCGCTCGTCGGGCGCCAGCTCGGCCGCGCGGGTCAAGGCCGCCGCGGCCGCGGGCGCGTCCCCGACCCGGCTCAGGAAGACCCCCTTGGCGAGGAGCGCGGGCACGAAGTCCGGGTTGCGCGCGAGGGCCTCCCGCGCGAGGTTCAG
>JAGQRJ010000304.1 GCA_020425635.1 Planctomycetota bacterium
GAGCTCAAGCAAGAGCTCAAGCAGCACCTCGAGCGCAGCGGGCTGCGCGTGATCGACGTGGGCACGCACTCCAAGGACGCCTGCGACTACCCCGACCTCGCCGCCGCGGTGGCCAAGGCCGTGGCCCTCGGGCAAGCGGGCTGGGGCGTGGTGGTCGACGGCGCGGGGATCGGGAGCTGCATGGCGGCCAACAAGGTGCCCGGCGTGCTGGCCGCGACCTGCCACGACGTGCGCACCGCCAAGAACAGCCGCGAGCACAACGGGGCCAACGTGCTCTGCCTGGGCTCGGGGACCCTCGACCTGCCGGCCGCGCTGCAGGTGCTCGACGCCTGGCTCGACACGCCCTTCGGCGGCGGGCGCCACGGGCGGCGGGTCGACAAGATCAAGGCGCTCGAGCGGAGCTTCTGCAAATGAACCTGGGGCGCGTGATCGGCACCGTATGGGCCAGCCGGAAGCACACCGGCTTCGAGGGGCTGCGCATGCAGCTCGTGCAGCCGCTGACCGGAGAGCTCGAGCCCGCGGGGCGCATGATCGCGGCCTGCGACTCGGTGGGCTGCGGCCAGGGCGAGCTCGTCTACTACGTGCTGCAGTACGAGGCGACGCTGCCTTTCCCCGAGCGTCCGCTGACGCCGATCGACGCCGCGATCGTGGGGATCGTCGACCAACACGACGACCGGCGGGCCGAGGTGCTCAAGGCCGGGCGCGGAGAGGCGGGCGCGTGAGGCTCTGCCGAATCACCGGGACGATCGTCTCGAGCGTGAAGAACCAACAGCTCGTGGGCTCGCGGATCCTGATCGCGCAGCCCGTCGACCTCGACTGCGTGACCCCGCGCGGCGTCTCGTTCCTGGTCACCGACCGCGGGGTCGTGCAGGCCGGCGTGGGCGACCTGGTGCTCACGATCCAGGAGGGCGGCGGGGTGCGGATCCTCTACCAAGACAAGACGACCCCCGTCGAGGCGGTGGTGGTCGCGGCGGTCGACGAGTTCGACGTGCCGAGCTCGTGGGACGAGCTCGAGGGGCTGAGCACCCTCGAGCACGCCCGCGCAGAGCAACGAGGTGACGCGTGAAGGACCTCTCGGGAGTGGACGCCCAGGTGTTGTTGGACAAGGTCGCGCGCGAGGTCGCGCGGCGCTTCCAGACCGGGCTCCCGATCGCGAGCAGCGCGCCGGGGCAGGTCGGCCCGCCGTTCTGCGCGGTGTGCGACAACCGCGGGCACTGCGTGAACACCTGCTCGCCCCACGCCGACACGATCCGCGCCGCCGGCGCCGACCGGATCGGGGGCGCCCCCGGGATCGGGGCGGTCGATCGCCAGATCGCGTCCATGATCGACCACACGGTGCTCAAGCCCGAGACGACCAAGGCCCAGATCGAGTACCTCTGCGCCGAGGCCGCGAAGTATGGCTTCGCGAGCGTGTGCGTGAACCCGTTCTGGGTGCCCTACTGCGCCGAGCTGCTCCACGGGCACCCGGTGGCGGTGTGCACCGTGGTCGGCTTCCCCCTCGGCGCCAACAGCTCGGCGCTCAAGGCCGAGGAGGCGCGCCAGTGTGTGGCCTCCGGCGCGACCGAGATCGACATGGTGCTCAACGTCGGCGCGCTCAAGAGCGGGCTGCTCGACGTGGTCGAGCGCGATATCGCCGCGGTCCGCGCCGCGATCCCGGGGGTGATCCTGAAGGTGATCCTCGAGACCGCGCTGCTGACCGACCCCGAGATCATTGCCGCCTGCGAGGCCTCGGTCCGCGCGGGGGCCGACTTCGTCAAGACCTCGACCGGGTTCTCGACCGGGGGCGCGACCGCGGCCCACGTCGCGCTCATGCGTCGCGTCGTCGGCCCCGACATTGGGGTCAAGGCCTCGGGCGGGGTGCGCGACAAGGCCGACGCGCAAATGATGATCCGGGCGGGGGCTTCGCGGATCGGAGCCAGCGCCGGGGTCAAGATCATGCAGGAGGTCGCCGGGTTGACCGGCGGGCTCAAGAAGGCCGCCCGCGCGGCGGCTCCGGGCGACGCCTACTAACCAAGCGAGGGGGCCCGCGTGGCGACCTACCACTCTGCGCAGCAGGTCCACGACGAAGAGGGCTTCCAATACCACGTCGGCGTGAAGCCCGGCGACGTCGCCCGGCGGATCATGCTCGTGGGCGACCCGGCCCGCGCCGACAAGGTCGCGAGCCGCTTCGACTCGATCCGCGTGCGCCGCGAGAACCGCGAATACGTCACGATCACGGGCCCCTACTGCGGGCACGAGCTGACCGTGACCGCGACCGGGATCGGCACCGACAACACCGAGATCGCCGTGATCGAGCTGACCCAGTGCGTGGAGGACCCGACCTTCCTCCGCGTGGGCTCCTGCGGCGCGCTGCAGGACGGGATCTCCCTCGGCGACCTGATCGTCTCGACCGGCGCGCTGCGCCTCGAGGCGACCTCGACCCATTACGTGCCCGAGGGCTACCCCGCCGTGGCGCACCACGAGGTCGTGCTCGCGCTCATGGAGGCGGCCCGCGACGTCCGCGACCGCGCGGTCCACACCGGGGTCACGGCCACGGCCTGTGGGTTCTACGGGGCCCAGGGGCGCACGATCCCGGGCTTCCCCCCGCGCGACCCCGACCTGACCCAGAAGCTCTCGGGCTATGGGGTCAAGAACCTCGAAATGGAGGCGAGCCTGCTGTTCACCCTGGCCACCCTGCGCGGGCTGCGGGCGGGCGCGGTGTGCGCGGTCTACGCCAGCCGCAAGGCCGACACCTTCGTCGACACCTCGATCAAGGACGCGGCCGAGTCGGCCGCGATCGAGATGGGGCTCGCCGCGCTCGAGGTCTTGCGGCGCATGGACAGCGCGCGGGGCGACGCGCCCTGCTGGACGCCGAGCGCGGGGCTCGCCAAGAAATGAGCCGCTGCTGCGCGAGGCTCCGCGTGCGCGGCGTCGTGCAGGGCGTGGGCTACCGCTGGTCGACCCTCCGCGCGGCCGAGCCCCTCGGGCTCGCGGGCTGGGTGCGCAACCTCCCCGACGGCTCGGTCGAGATCCTGGCCCAGGGCGAGCCCGACGCGGTGGCCGCCCTCGAGCGCTGGGCCCAGGCCGGTCCGCCGAGCGCGCGCGTGACCGCGGTCGAGCGCAGCCCCGCGCCGCTCGACGGCTCGCTCACCGGCTTCACGATCCAGCGCTGAGGGTCGGGCAGATCACGCCGTGAGGACCCGCCGGACTCAGGGGTGAGTCGACGGCACGCTGACCAGCTTCACGATCCAGCGCTGAGGGTCGGGCAGATCACGCCGTGAGGACCCGCCGGACTCAGGGGTGAGTCGACGGCACGCTGACCGGCTTCACGATCCAGCGCTGAGGGTTTGCCCCGGCCCGGATCGCGCCGTGAGGACCCGCCGGACTCAGGGTCTGAGTGCTGGGTGGGTGAAGGGATCGGGGTGCTTCGACTCGACGTTCAGGGGCCGTGGGCCCAGGCCGGCGCGCGCAGACGCGCGGGGCTGGCCCTTGTAGGGGCGGGGTTTACCCCCGCCCGCGGACGCCGGCGCCGAGACGACTCCCGCGCGAACTTCCCCCGCTTTCGGCCCCTCGCGGGGGGTCCGTATTCCCCGGTTGGGAACCCGCTTTCCCAGCGCCTTCGACCCGCGGTCCAGGGCGGCAGCGTTTGCCGCTCCTTCCACCTGGCCCGCCCTTTGCACTGTTCCTCGACGACGCCCAGGGGGGCACAGGAGAGCCAACTTTGAATTCCCACCGCACGTCCTTCGAACACACCCTGAGCATGCGCTGGTTCACCCCGCGCGGGCGCGCCGTGCAGCACGAGGTGCTCGCGCTCCTGCGCGCCGGGGGCCGCGACGCGCTCGAGCGCTTGCTCGAGCCCCTGCGTCGCCGCGGAGCGCGCGAGGGCGCGCTCGACCTGCGCGGGGTCGACCTCGCTGGGGCCGACCTGCGCGGGCTCGACCTGGCCCGGGTCGACCTGACCCACGCGAACCTGGTCGACGCCGACCTCAGCGGCGCAGACCTCGTCCAGAGCGACCTCGCCCACGCCCGCCTCGAGGGCGCGCGCCTGTGCGAGGCCTGGCTGGAGGGTGCGGACTTGAGCTTCGCCAACCTGAGCTTCGCCGACCTCAGCGGCGCCCGGCTCAGCGGCGCGCGCCTCGCGGGCGCGCGCCTCGAGGGCGCCCAGATCGCCGAGGTCGAGCGCGCCGACGCGCCGCTCGTGGGCGAGGGCTACCTCGCGGCTCCGCCCGTCGCCGAGCCGCTCGCCTTCGACTCCCGCCCCTACCGCCGCCCCACGCGCCGCGCGCCGCGGCCCTCGGCCCAGCTGCGCAAGGCGGCCTGGCACGCCTCGGGCGGCCACAGCGCCTGACCCCCCAACCCGTGGCCACGGGGTCGTCTGCCCGCCTGGGCAGGCGGCCTCGTGGGTTCGGCCACCCGCCGAGGTGCGCGAAGCGTCGCCAGGCGCCATGCTCGGGGCGACGGAGGGACCCATGCACCGCGACCCGATCTGCGCGCTGAGCGCGCTCGCCTGCCTCGTGCTCTGCGGCTGCCCGGCCGACACGCCGGCGTCGGCGGGCGTGTCGTCGGCGGGCTCTCCCTCCGCGAGCGGAGCCGACCCCGAGGCACAGGCCTTCGCCGCGCAGGGGCTCGAGTTCGAAGACTGGTACCCCGACGCGATCCAGGCCCCCGAGGGCACCCAGTATCCCTGCGCGCTGACCGCCCTGCCCAAGGAGCTGGTGGGGATCCCGCCGGAGGAGCGGCGCTTCGTCAACCACGTCTACGCCTGCCTGTTCGACTCGATCCAGGCCAAGCAGGTGATCCTGCAGGCGCTGGCCAACGGCGAAGACGGGCTGCAGCCCAAGCTCGACGCCTACCTCGCGCAGACCACGGCCGCGGTCGAGAAGATCCGCGCCGAGCCCGCGCCCGCGGACCTGCGCGGGTTTCGGGACACGGTGGTCGAGGCCGTCGAGCTGCAGCAGGCGTTCTTCACCCAGGGGGTGGCCAAGGCCCAGGAGGGCGTCGCGCTCGCCCAGATCTACACGATCCCCGAGGGTCGGCAGGCCTCGCAGAAGCTGCTCGCGGCGTGGGGCGCCATGTCGCGGCGCTACCCCGGCTGGGGCCCCGAGGTGAAAGACAGCGTCTACCACCACCTCTGCGCGCTGGACCTGTTCTAGCCCGCACCTCTCACCAAGCCGGCTAGGACGCCCTGAGCCGGCTCGTGGTCCTGCTCGCGGCCCGGCGCGAGCCCCGACGCCGACGCCGACGCCGACGCCGACGCCGAGACCGACGCCGAGACCGACGCCGACGCCGACGCCGAGACCGACGCCGACGCCGAGACCGACGCCGACGCCGACGCCGACGCCGACGCCGACGCCGAGGCCGACGCCGACGCCGACGCCGAGACCGACGCCGACGCCGACGCCGACGCCGAACC
>JAGQRJ010000305.1 GCA_020425635.1 Planctomycetota bacterium
CAGGACGCGCTCGAGCTCTGGGCCCAGGTCGACTCGACCTACCCCGCGCTGGAGCGCTCCAAGGCCTGCGCGCGGCGCTGGGCCGAGCCGCGCTAGCCCGCACGTCTCACCACTCGCTCCGCTCGTGGGTTCGAAGTGCGGCCAGCAGTGTTGTTCAAGACAGTGAGACCCGGCTGCGGCTGGGTACTCACTGTCGCTTGCGCCTCGCTCGCGGCGGCAGAGCCGCCGACTCGCTCCGGCGCAGCCCGCCTGCTTCGCACGCAGCTACCCCGCAAACTCACGACCTCGGGGTGAGCTTTGCGGGCTACCCGCGCTGGTCCCCGCCTGGAAGTAGTCCCGGCGCGCGCGCACGTAGAGCGCGAACAGCCACCACGAGAGCACCATGGCCGCGGTGGTCAGGGTCATGACCTCCAGGATCAGGCCCTCGGTGTCGCCCAGGCCCAGGTCGTGCAGCTGCGAGGCCCCCGAGAACTCGAGGTAGGCCCTCTGCCCCTGCTCGTCGAGGAGGAACAGGCCGCGCTCGAGGGTGTAGAAGGCCGTCGCCACGAACACGAAGCGGTAGCCCCAGCGCTTGCCCTCCCAGAGCCCGATCCCGAGGGCCAAGAGCAGGGCCACGTAGAGCGCGTGATAGATCACGGCCACTGCGCCGCCGCGCATGGCGCCGAACAGCGGCACGGGGGTCGTGATCGAGATCAGGTCGAACAGGGCCGAGCACGCGAACATGGCCCCCGCGGCCTTGAGCGTGAGGGCGCCCTTGGGCTTGGCCGGGGGCGCGGCCGCGCCCGCCCTCGGTCCCGGGACCACGGTCGGCGGCTGCCAGGCGTCGTCTTCCTTGCGCGCCCCGCAGAAGCGGCAGAGCACGGCGGCGTCCTGGATCTCTTCGGCGCAATACGGGCAACGCATGCCCGCACTCTACGCCTGCCGAGCGCGGACTGCGCGCCGAAAGCGTGCCCCCGCGGGGGAAGCTTCGAGGCCTCGGTGACCCGAGGCGGCGCGGACGGTGTAGCTTGGGTCCTCGGAGGGAGGACTGGGCATGCACACGACGGACCCCAAGGCCTGGGAGCACGAGCACCACTTCGGCGAGCGCGGCCCCACGCGCGGCGAGCGGCGCACCCTCGTGGTCGCGCTCATGACGGCGGTCTTCATGGGGGTCGAGGTCGCCGGCGGGTTGATCTACGGCTCCATGGCCCTGCTCGCGGACGGGCTGCACATGGGCTCCCACGCCTTGGCGTTGGGGATCGCGGTCGCCGCCTACGTCTACGCGCGGCGCCGCGCCGGAGACGCGCGCTTCAGCTTCGGCACCGGCAAGGTCAACGCCCTGGGAGGCTTCACCGGCGCGCTCTTGCTCGCGGTGTTCGCGGCCCTAATGGCCTGGGAGTCGGTGGAGCGCTTCCTGCACCCGGTCGAGATCGTGTTCGACCAGGCGATCGCCGTGGCGGTGCTCGGGCTGGTGGTCAACGGGATCAGCGTGGCCCTGCTCGGACTCCACGACCACGACCACGGTCACGACCACGCTCACGATCACGGTCACGACCACGCTCACGATCACGCTCACGACCACGCTCACGATCACGGTCACGACCACGACCACGCTCACGACCACGATCACGATCACGACCGCGACCCCGCGAAGCGCGCCCACCCGCACGCGGAGGACCACAACCTGCGCTCGGCCTACCTGCACGTCCTGGCCGACACCTTGACCTCGCTCACCGCGATCTTCGCCCTCCTCGGCGGCAAGCTCCTGGGGCTCAACTGGCTCGACCCGACCATGGGCGTCGTCGGCTCCCTGCTCGTCGCCCGCTGGTCGTGGGGGCTGCTGCGGCAGACCAGCCGCGTGCTCCTCGATCACCAAGCCCCGGGCGAGGTCCGGGCCCGGGTCAAAGCCGCCGTCGAGGGCGAGGGCGACGAGCGGGTGGTCGACCTCCACGTGTGGTCGATCGGGCCCGGCGTATGGGCCACCTCCCTCTCGCTGGTCGCCCACGAGCCGCTCTCGCCCGCCGACTACAAGGCCCGGCTCCCCAAGGACCTGGGGCTGGCGCACGTCACGGTCGAGGTCCACCGCTGCCCCGGAGAGCTGGCGAGCGTCGCGTGACCGAGCTCGGCTCGCGGCGCCCCTGGCTGACCCGGAACGTGGTCATGCTCGGCTTCGTGAGCTTGCTCACCGACACCGCGAGCGAAGTGATCGTCCCCCTCCTGCCGTTCTTCCTCGCGAGCACCCTCGGGGCGGGCGCGCTGGCGCTGGGCTGGATCGAGGGGCTCGCCGACGCCACGGCCAGCGTGCTCAAGCTGCTCTCCGGTCGCTGGGCCGACCGCCTCGGACGCAACCGACCCCTGGTCCTCGCCGGCTACCTGCTCTCGTCCTGCGCCCGGCCCTTCGTGGCCGCGGCGGGGAGCGCCGGCCACGTGCTCGTCGTGCGGCTCCTCGACCGCACGGGGAAGGGGATCCGCAGCAGCCCCCGCGACGCGCTGCTCGCGGCCTCGGTGCCCGAGGCCCAGCGCGGCGCCGCCTTCGGCCTGCACCGCTCCATGGACCACGCGGGCGCGGTGCTCGGGCCCTTGCTCGCGGCCGGCTACCTGAGCTTCGTCTCCCAGGACCTGCGCCTCCTGTTCTGGCTGACCGCGATCCCGGGCGCCGCCGCGGTCCTCGTCCTCTGGCTCGGCGTCGAAGAGGACCCGGTCGTGGAGGAGGAGCCCCAGCCCCTCGAGCCCGACCCGACCGAGCCCGCGCCCCGGGGCAGCGACCGCGCGCTGACGCGCTTCCTCGTGCCGCTCGGCCTGTTCACCCTCGGCAACGCGAGCGACGTGTTCCTCCTGCTCAAGGCCGGGGGCAGCAGGGCGCCCCTCGGAACTTTGCCCCTGCTGTGGCTGGGCCTGCACGGGGTGAAGACGCTCTCCTCGGTGCCCGGGGGCAAGCTCGCCGACCGCGTCGGTCGACGGCGCGTGATCGCGACGGCCTGGCTGCTCTACGCCGCGGTCTACGTCGGGTTCGCCTTCGCCGAGAGCCAACTCGCGATCTGGAGCTTGTTCCTCGTCTACGGCCTCTACCACGGGCTCAGCGAGGGCCCCGAGAAGGCCCTCGTGGCTCAGCTGGCCCCGCCCCGCGCGCGGGGCTCTGCCTTCGGCCTCTACTACCTCACCCTCGGGCTCCTGAGCCTGGCCGCGAGCGTGCTCTTCGGCGCGCTGTGGGAGCTGGCCGGCAGCCGCGCTGCCTTCCTCACCAGCGCCGCCCTCGCCGTGGCGGCGGTGGTCGCGCTGGCCACCTTGCGGCCCACCCCGGCGGAGGTCGCGCCCGCGACGCCTGCCTAACGCGCCGCCTCTGCAGCCCACCGCTCGCGCTGCCGGCGGACCTGCTCCGCCACGCCTTCGGGCAACCCGCCCAGCGCCAGCGCGCGGTCGAGGTCGCCCACGGCTTCGCTGAACTTCTCCTGCCGCGCCAGGCAGCTCGCGCGACCCATGAGCGCGTTCACGGACCTCGGCTCGAACTCGAGCACCTCGGCGTAGTCGGCGAGCGCCTCGTCGAAGCGTCCGAGGTTCAGCCTGGCCAGGGCGCGATTCGTGCGCGCCACCACCAGGGCCGGCTCGAGCGCGAGGGCCCGGTCGAAGTCCACGACGGCCTCGCCGAAACGCTGCAGCGCCACCTTGCAAGCTCCCCGACGCAGGGAGTGCATGGGGTCGTCGGGGTCCTCCGCCAGCGCGCGGTCGAACTGCGCGAGCGCCTCCTCGTAGCGCCCGCCCGCGAACAGGGCCCCGCCCTCCGTCGCGTATCCCAGCGCGCGCGACCCCGGCGTCGGGGGCTCGGCCTTCGCCCGCGCGAGCTCGGCCTGATCACGCTGAGTACGCGCCACCTCGACCTGCTCCGGGGGCAGCCCGAGGGCGAGGGCCGCGTCGTAGTCCTCGAGCGCCTCGGCGTAGCGACCGAAGTCGGCCAGGGTGACGCCGCGAAAGAGGTGGGCCGTCGTGTGACCGGGGTCCTCGGCCAGCGCCACCTCGAGGTCCACGAGCGCGGACCCGGGGTCGGCCAGGGCGACCTTGCTGATCCCTCGCAGGGCGCGGGCCTCGGTGTTGCCGGGCTCCAGCTCGAGCACGCGACTGAAGTCCAGGGTCGCCGCGGCGTGGGCCGCGAGCGACGCCAAGGCCTGGCCGCGGTTGCTGTAGAGCTTGACGCCCTCCACGCCGAGCAGCCTCGCGCGGTTGAGGTCCTCCACCGCTTCGCTGTAGCGACCGAGGCGGAGCTGGCAGATCCCCCGCAGCAGGTAGGCCTCGCCGCGACCGGGGTCCTGCCTCAGGGCTTCGTCGCAGCTGGCCCGCGCGTCTTCGAAGCGCTCACGCTCGAACTGCCTGTTCGCCGCGAGCAAGCGCTCGAGGGCCGCTTCGCGCGCCCGCGTCGAGACGGCCCTGCGCAGCGCGATCGCGTCGCCCCGGGCGATCTCCCGGAATCCGCGCAGGGCGTCTGCTTGGGCCGGCGACAGCCCCGACGCCCCCCGCCACGCGAGGGCCGCGTCGTAGTCGGCGAGCGCCTCCTCGCAGCGCCCCAGCGCCGCGAGGCTGGTGCCGCGGTTCACGTGCAAGGTGGCGCTCGGGGGGCCCAGGCGCAGCGCCGCGTCGAAGTCTGCGAGCGCCTCCTCGTGGCGTTCGAGCTGGGCCAGGCAGTGGGCCCGACTCGAGAGGGCGCCCACGTGCTCCGGCTCGAGACCCAGCACCCGCTCGAAGTCCGCGAGCGCCGCAGCATGACGCCCGAGCCGCCCCAGGCACAGCCCGCGGTTCACGTAGAGGCCAGCGGGGACCCCTCGCTGCCCGAGCTCGATCCCGAGGTCGTAGTCCGCGAGCGCCTCGACCAGGCGGTTCTGGTACACTCGGCTCACCCCCCGGCCTCCGAAGGCCGTCGGGTTCGCGGGGTCGAGCTCGATCACCTCCTCGTAGGCCGCGTGCGCTTCGTCGACGCGGCCCGCGCTGAAGGCGGCCGCCGCCGCCTGCAGCCGGGCGAGGGCCTGGGCGCTGGCTTCGGGGGTCGGCCCGCGCCCCGGCTGACGGGCGA
>JAGQRJ010000306.1 GCA_020425635.1 Planctomycetota bacterium
TCCTGACGGGGCGGACCCCGCTCGTGGGCGAGAACTCCATGCTCCTGCTCACGACCCTCGTCGGCGATCCGGACGCGATCCGTCCGCCGCACGAGCTGCAGCCCAACGTCGACGCGAAGCTCGCCGAGGTCGCCATGCGCGCGCTGGCCCACCGGCCCGAAGCCCGCTACGCCTCGGCGGCCGACATGGTGCGTGACCTCGAGCGGGCCCGCCGCGGTGAGGGGATCTCCCCGGCTCAGGTGCGCGCGGCCGCGGAGCTCAAGGTGTGGCAAGCGGCCCGCGCGGAGGGCATAGCGCCCCCGGCGGGGAACCCCATGGCCACGGTGGTCGAGGAGGACGAGCCGGACCTCGGCTTCGCCGAGCCCGAGCTCGAGGCCTCGGGGCGGAGCTGGCTCGAGCCCTTCGTCTACCTCCTGGCGCTGGTGTGCGTGATCGGGGTCTGCTACGCCGGCTACCGGACCTTGCAGGAGCCGCCCGAGGTCGAGGTCCGCAAGATCTCGTGGAGCAAGCTCGACCGGCACCTGCGCGAGGGCGAGTGGCAGGCCGCGATCAGCGAGGGCGCCCGCCTCAAGGCCGAGTTCCCCGAAGAGACCGAGGCCGTCGAAGCGCGCATGGTGCAGGTCTACCTCGGCCGCGCCGAGGGGGCGTTCCGCGCGGGCAACACGGTCGCGGCGCGGCAGTCCCTCCCCGACGACCCCCCCGCGGACTTCCCGCCCCTGGGGTGGATCCGCGCGCTCTCGGGCGAGGCGCAGGAGGCCTTCCCGGCCCTGGACGAGGAGGATCCCCTGGCGCGCCTGCACGTGGCGGCCTGGGCCGGCGACCTCCAGCGCTGCCGCGCGCTCCTCGCGGAGTTCGAGCCCGACCGCGCGCGGGCCTACGCCTGGACGATCGCGGAGTTCGCGCCCGAGCTGCGCCCGCCCGACAGCGACCTCGGCGCGATCCGTGACCTCGACGACTGGGCCCTGCTCGCCCGCGGGCACGAGGCCTTGAGCCGCGGCGCGGTCGCCCTCGCCGCCCTCGACTTCGAGGCGCTGCACCAGGAGTCGCGGCAGCGCGAGCTGGTGCTCGAGATCGAGCTCGGGCGCGTCGGCCTGTTCGTCGCCCGCGGGGACCTCGAGGAGGCCGCGCGCGCGCTGGCGGAGGCTGCGCGGCACGTGCGCGGGCCGATCGAGCGCGCGCGTTGCCTGGGCTGGGCGGCCACCGTGCAGCTCGCCCTCGACCCGCTGCCCGAGGTGCTGACCTCGCAGCTCGGGGAGGACCCGACCTTCGAGGCCGAGAAGTTCGCCCCTGGGGTGCCGCAGGTGGTGCGGGCTCGGGTCGCCCGCGAGCTGCGCCGCGCGCGGGCGGGGGGCGAAGAGCCCTCGAGCGACAAGCTGCGCAGCCCCATGCTCCTCGAGCGCCTCGCGCTGCGCGCCGCCGAGCCCGGAGACTTCGCCGCGCGGGAGGTCGACCGCTGCCGCGCCGGGGCCGACGGCCCCCTCGGGCTCCTGGTCACGCGCGTCGCCGACCGGGCGCTGCTCAGCTTCCGGGGCGGCAACCGCGCCGAGGCGAAGCGGGTCGAGGACACCCTCGCGCGCGCGCTCTTGCTCTGCCCCGCGTCGCCGGCGGTGTGGCTCGCCAAGGCCCAGGTCGAGCTGACCCTGCACCGGGTCGACGCCGCCGTCGAGGCCCTCGCGCAGGCCGCCGAGCTCGCGCCGCGCGACCCCTACGTGCAGCTCTGGGTCTCGATCGGCGCGCGCGCGCAGGCGGAGGCGCGCGCGGCCGAGCTCGAGCGCGGGGTGCTCCTGGGCGGCGCCCGGGAGCCCGATCCGCCCGAGCTCACCGCGCTGTTCGAGGCCGCGCTCAGCGGCTTCGAGCAGGTGGCTCAGGCCTCGGGGGAGGTCGCGGACCTGGCGCGCCGCTCCGGGGCCGAGGTCGCGCTCGAGCTGGCTTGGCGTTCGGACGACGCGGAGGCGGCCTTCGCCCGCGCCGAGGCGCTCCTCGGCGACTGGATCCCCGCAGACCTCGAGGAGCTCGCGGCGCGGCGCAGCGCGCTGTTCGCGGGCGACGCCGAGGCGCGCGCCGAGGCCGCGCGCGCGCTCGCGGCATCGCTCGCGAGCGTGTCGTCGCACGCCCCCACCGCGCTGGGCCTCCTGGCGCACGTCCCGGGCCCACGGGGGAAGGCGGCGAGTCAGGTCTACCTGGCGCTGAGCGGCGACCTCCCCGCCCGGGCGCACCTCGCGCTCTTGCGCGCGAGCGCCGCGGGCGAGGGCTGGGGCGAGGCGCTGGCCGAGGCGGCGGCGCTGGCGCCGGCGCTGCCCGCGGTGCGCTTCGCGCAGAGCCTCGAGCGCGAGGCCACCGACGGCGCGGTCGTCGACGGCCTCCTGCGGGCGGGCCTCGAGCGCCCGGACCTGCTGCAGGCGGCGCTGGCGATCCTGTTTCGCAGCAAGACCCGCGTGTCGCGCGAGGCCATGCTCGAGGCCTTCGACCCCGAGCGCGGTCCTCCCGGCTGGGCGCACATGGCCCGCGCCTTCGTCTACCGCACGGAGCCCTTCCCCGAGGAGGCCGTCGACGCGCCCTCGCGTGAGCGGAACTTCCTCTTCATGCGCGAGCTCGGGCGCCGCGGGGTGCTGGAGGCCCACGCGGCGCTCTGCGCGGGGGTCCGCGAGCCCGAGCTGTTCATGCTCAGCGCCATGCTCCACGCCGGGCTCGCCGAGGGCGCGCGGGTCGACTCGCACCCCGACGACCGGGTGCAGGACGACGTGCTGCACCACCTCGCCTGCGGGGTCGGCGGCGCGCCGCGCTCGCAGAGCGCGCAGCGGATCGCGCTCAACTGGTCCGCGGACCTGCCCTGGCTCCTCGACGCCCTGGTCGCGGGCGGGACGACCCGCAACGCGGGGATCCTGACCCTCGGGCCGCAGCAAGGCGAGGTGAGGGACCTGCTCGAGCCGGTGCAGCCGCTGCTCGAAGGCAAGGTCACACTCAACGACGTCGGGCAGCTCGAGGCCCAGATCGGTGTGCTCCAGGACTCGGGGGTCTACCCCGGCGTCGCGGCCGTGCTCGGCTACGCCCTCGCGCGACGCGACCTGCCCAAGAGCCTGCCCTACCTCGCGGGTGGCGTCGGCGCCTGGGCCAATCGGCGGCCCGCCCTGGCGGCCTTCGCCAGCGCGCAGCAGATCCAGCTCTCGGCCCGCGCCGCGGGCGCGAACATGGCCGGCGCCGCCGAGCACGCCTTCCAGGCTTGGCACGAGTCGCGCCCCTCGGGGGCCGACTGGCCCGAGCCTGCACGCCTCGGGCACGCGGTCCCCGTGCACGTGGGGCCGCAGGTCCCCGAGTGGGAGTTGATCCGCGGGGCGTTCTTGCCCTTCGACGTCGAAATGAGCGAGACCTGGTGGCGGCTCAACGAGCCCTCGGTCTACCTCGCGTTCCTCGGCAACGAGCAAAACGGCGAGGCGTCCCCGGACCCCGCCGCGGGCGTCGGCCGCTGGTCGCGGGCCCGGGGCTTGCTCTGGACCCTGAGCGAGGGGCCGTCGCAGGCTCGCTTCGTGCCGCAGCTGGCGGCGGCCGGCGCCTGGGAGGAGGCCGCCGCCACCGCGCTGCGCGCGGCGAGCTTTCACCGCCGATTCCCCCCCGGGTCGACCCTCGAGCAGTTCGCCACGCAGCTGCGCAACGCGAGCCTCACCCACGCGCAGCGCGCGGCCGCGATCGACCCGGCCTTGCTCCTCTGTCGCGAAGCGCGGCGCTTCGACCCCAGCGTCGCCTGGCTCGAGGCGGCGCTGCTCCTCGACCGCGCGGGCCTCGAGCAAGACCGCGGGGCGATCCCCGAGGCCCTCGAGCTCGCGCGCGGCTCGATCGGCGCCGACGACAAGCTCGAGCGGGTGTGGACCCTGGCCCGCGCCGAGGCGGTCGCCGGCGAGCCCTTGAGCTTCCCCCAGGCCCTCGAGCGCCTGGCCCAGTCGCCGGGCAACCGCGTGCTCCTGGGGCGCTGGCTCGAGAGCGATCCCTGGGCCGAGGCGCTGCGCGCGAGCCCGCTGGGCGAGCTCGTCGCGCCGCCCAAGTAGAGGCGCGAGGTCGCCGAACCGCCGAGGGACGATGGCCAGACCGTCGCCCTCCGCTGACGCGAACGCTTCGGAGCCCGCACTCTGGGTCTGGCGACGCCCGCCCGTCTCGCCTGACCAAGCACCTTCCAGCAAGGCGCTTAGGGGATTGGGAGGGCACCGCGGTTCATTTCACGAGATCTTGGATAGTCTTTTCAAAAGTCTTTTCAATGACCCGGATGGCACCCAAGGGCTCCGATCAGGGCCTTGTATCGCAAGGAGTTGTGTCTGGCACCGGCGTTGCCTCTAGCCCTCTCACACGAGCCGAGAGGCGGCTCTGCTCACAAACGCGGAGGAAGACGCTGTGAAGTTGACTGTCGTTCGAATGACTACGTATGCGCTCATGCTGGGCGCCCTGGGGTTCATGCCGGCCATGGCCGGTTCGCTGGAGGACCCGAGCGTCCTCGAGGACCTGGAGGTCCAGCCCCTGGAGGGGACCCTCGAGCTGAGCCGGGCCGACCTCCTGCTGGGCGAGGGGCCGAGCTCGATCGCGCTCCTGCGCACGCACCGCCCCGGCTGGGGTGACGTGCGCAACCTCGGCAGCCAGTGGGTCAGCGTGCTCGACGCGCGCCTGGCCAAGCAGCCCGACGGCTCGGTGGCCTTCGTGACCCCCGCGGGCGAGGTGCAGCGCTTCGAGCGCGACGACGCCGGCGCGCTGCGCGCCGTCTACGGCTTGCCCCAGACGATCGTGGAGTCGGCCACCGGCGCGACCCTCGACACCGGCACCCTGCACTTCAGCTTCGACGCCGAGGGCCGCCTCGAGCGCATGCGCACCGCGCACTCGTCGCTGAGGCTCGTGCGCGACGCCGCCGGACTCGTGACCAAGCTCGAGACGAGCCTCGGCGCCGTCCAGGTGCTCCGCGACGCGCGCGGCGCGCTCGTGGCCCTCGAGGCCCCCGGCAAGCGGGTCGACTACCGCCGCGACGCCGCGGGCAACCTGGTGCAGGTCGCCGTGGCCGGTCGCCAGGAGAGCTACGCCTACGACGCCAAGGGCCGCCTGACCCAAGCCGGCCGGGGCACGATCGCCTACGACGCCGAGGGGCGCGTGGTCGCGGTCGAGGGCCAGGGCTTCCCCAAGGCGCGCTACGAGCGCGACGAGAGCGGGCGCACGGTGACCTACACCGTCGGCGAGACGAAGAGCGTGCTCTCGATCTCGGAAGACGGCCTGCGCCAGACCGAGACCACCGGCGACTCGACCTCGGCGATCGAGTTCGACGAGCGCGGGCGCCCGGTGAAGGTCGTGCGCGACGGCGAGACCCTCGCCCTGAGCTACGACGCCGAGGGGCGGCTGGTGCAGCAGGGCGCCCAGCGCTTCCTCTACGGGCGCGGCGCGCTGCCGACCGGCGTGATCGCCGCCGACGGCCAGGTGACCAAGTTCAGCTACGACGAGGCGGGGCGCATGCGCTCCTACCGCGTGGGCGAGCAGAGCAAGCAGTTCCGCTACGACGCCGAGGGTCGCCTGACCCTGGTGACCGGCGAGGGCGAGAACGTGCGCTTCGCCTACGACGGCCACGGCCTGCTCCGGGAGGTGAAGACCCCCGAGGGCGCGACGCGCTTCAGCCGCGACAAGGACGGCCAGCTCTCCATGATCCACGGGCCCGACGGCTCGCTGACCGAGGTCCGCTACAAGGACGGCCTCGAGGTGCGGGTCTCGCTCGACGCCGCGGGCAACCCCCTGAGCGAGCTGCGCTACGACGCCCTGGGGCGCCTGGTCTACGAGCAAGACCGCTTCGGCAAGGTCCACGAGCTGCGCTACGACGCCGCGGGCCAGCTCAGCGAGCTCGCGACCCCGGCGGGGACGCTGGCCAGCTTCGCCTACGACGAGGCCGGTGAGTTCGCCGGGCTGACCGACGGCAACGGCAACCCGCTGCGGGTCGAGAACGACGGCAAGCGCGTCGTGATCGAAGACGCCGCGGCCGGGACCCGGGTGATCGAGTTCGACGACCAGGGCCGCATGGTCAAGCAGACGACCAACGGCGTGGCGCAGGCCTACACCTACGACGCCGAGGGCCGGCTCGTGACGCGCACGACCCCCGAGGGCCTCGAGCGCTTCAGCTACGACGCCGCCGGCAACCTGAGCAGCCTGCACGGGCCGCAGGGCGGGCTGGAGCTCGCCTGGGATCAGGGCCGCCTGGTGCGGCTCGAGGCGAGCCCGCTGGGGCTGGCGGTCGAGCACCGCTACGACGCCGAGGGGCGCAAGGTCAAGTCGATCCTGCCCTGGGGCGAGGTCAACTACCGCTACGACGACGCCGGGCACCTGAGCGGCGTGCAGACCGCCGACGGGGCCTGGATCGAGTTCGAGGTCGACGCCCAGGGGCGCCGCGTGGCCGCGCACTACCCGGGCGGGGTCGACACGACCTTCGCCTACAGCGGCGAGCGCCTGCGCGAGATCGTGAGCACCAAGGACGGCGCGGTGCTGGCGAAGCGCAGCTACCGCTACGGCTTCGACGGCGCGATCCAGAGCGTCGAGAGCGAGTCGGGGCGCACGAGCTTCAAGCGCGACGGCGCGGGGAACCTGGTCGAGGTCAAGGGCCCCGAGGGCACGGTGCGCTATGGCTACGACGCCATGGGCAACCGGACCTCGGAGACCCGGGACGGCGAGACCCTCGAGGCGAGCTACGGCGCGGGCAACCGGATCGAGCGCAAGGGCGAGCTGTCCTTCGAGCACGACGCGAGCGGCGCGATCACGAAGCGCGGCGAGCAGCGCTACCGCTACACCTCGAAGGGCCAGCTGGCCGAGGTGACCCTGGCCGACGGCTCGAGCGTGCGCTACGGCTACGCGCCGAACGGGACGCGCCTGTGGCGCGAGGACGCGGCGGGCAAGACCTTCTACCTGCCGGGGCTCAACGGGACCCACGGTGAGTTCAACGCCGAGCGCGAGCTGCTCACGGGCTACGTGCTGGGCGAGGGCCTGGACGAGGTGCTCGCGGCGCGCCACGGCGACGCGTCGTTCTTCTTCCACACCGACCTGGTGCGCAGCGTGACCGCGCTGACCGACGCCGAGGGTCAGCTCGCGGCGAGCTTCAGCTACGACGCCTTCGGCCAGGCGCTGAGCGCCGAGGGCCCGGCGGCGAGCTGGAACACCCTGCGCTACGCCTCGCGGCCCGTCGACCTCGCCACCGGCGACTACGACTACCGCGCCCGGACCTACGCGCCGGAGCTGGGCCGCTTCACGCGCCCCGACCCGATCGCGTTCCTCGGCGGCGTGAACGTCTACGCCTACGTGGCCAACGACCCGACCGCGCTCAACGACCCCCTGGGGCTGTTCCCGGGCGCCGGCCTGATCGGCGACGCGGTCGGCGGGATCGTCGACCTCGGCCGTGACACCGTGGGCGTGGCCGTCGACGCCGGGCAGGCCGTGGGCTCGGCCGCGGCGACCGCCGGGCGCGCCGTCGCCAGCGCGACCGTGGCCACCGGCCAGGCGATCGGCAACGCCACCGTCGCCACGGGGCGCGCGATCGGCGGCGCCGCGA
>JAGQRJ010000307.1 GCA_020425635.1 Planctomycetota bacterium
CTCCAGGTCGAGGCGGGCGCCGACCTCGAGCTCCCGCGCTTCGCGCTGCCCGAGGCCGGCGGTCGGCTGACGCTGCGCGGCGACCCCGGCGCGAGCTGCGCGCTCTCGCTCCTCTCGCAGCCCGACCGCGAGGGGGAGCTCGAGCCCGACGAGTCGCCGCTCGCCGCGCAGCCGCTCGCGGTCGGCCAGACGCTCAGCGGCCGCTTCGACGGCCCCGGCGACCTCGACCACCTGCGGCTCGTGCTCCCCGCAGACCAGGCCGCGGCGATCACGGTCAAGGCCGGGACGCGCAGCGCGCTGCGCATCGAGGTGCTCGAGCTGCTCGGAGGACGCGCCCGGGTGGCCAAGCGGCTCCGCGTCGACCCGGGGGCCGAGCGAAGCCTGCCCCCCCTCGGGCGGGCAGCCGACGCCGAGCTCGTCGTGCGCCTGGCCCCCGAAGACCCGCTGCGCGGCCTCCCCGCGACCGGGGACTACCGCGTGGTCCTGGGGAGCGCGGCCCCCACCCCGGACCGCGAGCCCAACGACCGCGTCGAGCACGCCTGCCCGATCGAGGTCGACCGCGACCAGGAGGCCGCGCTCGGCCCCGCCGACTCGCTCGACTGGTTTCGGGTCGCCGCCCCCGCGGGCACGGTGCTGCGCTTGACCCTCAGCCCCCAGCGCGCCGCGGAGCTCGGGCTCCGCGTGTGGGAGCAAGGCGGCGGGGGCCTGCTCCCCCGCCAGCTCTATCGCTCCCGGGGGACGACCGCCGCGGTGGCCCCCCGCTGGCGGGTGCCCGCCACGGGGGTCGTCCTGATCTCGGTCGAGGCCGCGGAGCAACGCGAACCCCTGGCCTATCGCCTGCGGGTCGAGCGCGCGTCCCCCGCGGGAGACGGCCGCGAGACCGAGCCCAACGACGCGATCGAGTTCGCCGAGGAGCCCCAGCGCGGTGTGCCCGTGGTCGGCTCCCTCGACGGCTTCGAGCGCGACTGGGTGCGCGTGCCCGCCCTGGGGGGCGGCCTCATGCGCGTGAGCCTCCAGGGCTCGGGCCTCGACGCCGTGACCCTCGGGCTCTACGCCTGGTACGAAGGACAGCCGCGCTTGATCGGGCGCTTCCGCGCCGGGGAGCGCGGGGTCGAGGTCGCGACCGTGAGCGTGCCGGAGACCGCGCAGGTCGCCGTGCTCCTCGTCCAGGGGCGCGAGGGCAACAGCCCCTACCGCCTGGTCCTCGACGCCGCGGCCCGGCGGGTCGACGCCGAGGTCGAGCCCAACGACGAGCCGGTCCAGGCCCAGGCCTTCTCCAGCGGCACCCTCTCGGGCACGCTCTCGGGCCCCCACGACCGTGACGTGATCCAGATCGACGCCGGGCGCTCGCTGCTCGTGCGCGCGACGGGCGACACCCCGATCTCGGTCCGCCCCTGGGGAGGCGACGCCCCCGCGCTCGTCGTGCCGCCGGGTGAGCAGCGCCCGCTCCCTCGCAGCGCCGCGAGCTCGACCCGCGACCGCGTGCTGATCGTGATCGAGGCCCCGCCCGGGCACGCGGGAGGCGACGCCACCTACGAGCTGAGCTGGTAACCCCGAGCCCGACGGCCACGGCTGGCTCGGGACGGACGCGTGGAGCGCGCCGCCCAGCAGGGGCGGAGACGGACTCCGCGCACGGTTGGCTTTGCGGGCTAGAGCGGGGAGAGCTCGCGGATCCGTTCCCAGGTGTAGATCCCGGTGTTGTGCCCGTCGGTCCAGCGCACGCGCACGCCGTAGAGCCCGACCTGCTCGACCTCCGTGATCCCCACGTCTTCTGGAACGGTGCTCGGGTCGAGGAGCGGCTTGCCCGTGATCTCGTCGATGCAGGTCGCGCAGCGGCAGGCGAGGCGCAGCGCGCGGTAGGGGACCTGGGTGGTCTCGGTGCCCTCCCAGGAGACGCAGAACAGGCCGCGGGAGTCGGAGAGCTCGATTCCGGTGGGTTCCAGGTGGGGCATTCTCGCGCTCCTCGTCGAGTCGAGGCATGATGCCTGACGATCGGAGTCTACCGTGCAAACCCACAGGATCGCGATCGGGGTCTCGCTGCTGCTCGCCGCCGCCCAGGCGCCGGGCCAAGAGCCCCTGTTCGTGGAGGTCGCCCAGGCCCGCGGCTTGGAGCCGGGCGCCGCGAAGCGTGTGCACCTGATCGACCTCGACGGCGACGACTGGCTCGACGCCGTCGTCGAGCACCAGCGGGTCTACCTCAACGTGGAGGGACCCGGGGGGCAGCGACGGTTCCGCCGCGTGGAGGCGCCCGCGCTCGGGGGAGAGCCCGTGCCCACGGTGCTCCTGCTCGCCGACCTCGACCAGGACGGGCGGCGCGACGCGCTGCAGGGCTACACCCTCGATCCGACCGACCCCAAGTGGACCGACCCCGGGGTGCGCTCGCGCGTGCTGCTGCGGGGGGAGGGGCTCGCGTTCCACGCGCTCGACCCCTTGCTCCCCCCCGAGGCGGTGATCTCGGGCACCCTCGTCGACGTCGACCGCGACGGCTGGCTCGACGTGCTGCTCGGGAGCAGCTACCGCGCTGGCGGCGGGCCGCTCGAGGCCTATCCGCTGCGCTTGTTCCGGGGAGGAGCCGGCGGCGAGTTCGTCGAGGTCACGGCCGAGGCGGGGCTCGGGCTGAAGCTCGAGGCCGGCCACCCCGACAGCGGGCGCCCGGTGTTCGGCACCGCGGCCGGGGACGTCGACGGCGACGGCTGGCCCGACCTGTTCGTGTGCGCCTACGGGCGCCAGCGCAACCTGCTCTTCGTCAACCGCGGCGGCGCGAAGCTGGGCTTCGAAGACGTGGGCCTCCGCTCCGGCTTCGCCGGAGACGCGGACACGAGCGGGGCCTACCCCGAGGCGACCAAGCGCATGTGGATCGAGCGCTTCAAGGAGGAACGTACCGACGAGCCGCCGTTCCGCGCCAACGGCAACACCTTCCACGTGGCCCTCGCCGACTTCGACAACGACGGCGACCAGGACGCCTTCCTCGGCGAGGTCACGCACTCCTGGGCAGGCCCCTCCTCCGACCGCTCGGGCTTGCTCGTGAATCAGGGCCCCCCGGAGTTCCGCTTCACCCGCGACGTGATCTACGGCGTCCGCGACCACTCCGACCCCAACTGGAACGAGGGCGACCTCTACGCCACCTGGCTCGACTACGACAACGACGGCTGGCAAGACCTGCTGCTCGCCTCGGGGGACTACCCGACCCCCAAGCAGTATCTGCGCCTCTACCGCCAGCACCGCCCCGGGGAGTTCGTCGAGGTCACCGACAGCGCCGGCTTCGGCGGCTGGCACAACTGCGGCGCGGTGAGCGTGGGCGACTACGACCGCGACGGCGACGTGGACGTGCTGGTCGGCACGACCACCTTCCGCATGCCCGCGGAGGCGCGTGAGGCGCACGTGGTCCGCCCCGCCCTGTTCGAGAACCGGGTCGGCACCCGCAACCGCTGGCTGAACGTGCGCCTCCTGGGCGCGGGCGCCGCGGCCGGCGGGGCCAACCCCGACGCGGTCGGCGCGAAGGTCGTGGTCACCGCGGGCGGGCTGACCCAGACCCGCTGGCTCACCATGGGCCACGGCCACCACGGCCGCAGCGACGCGCTCGAGGCCGCCTTCGGCCTCGGCCAGGCGACTCGAATCGACCAGCTCGAGGTCCACTGGCCCAACCGCGCGGGCACCGTGAGCGTCTACCAGAACCTGCCCGTGAACCGCTTCCTCAAGATCGAGGAGCGCGGCGAGCGCCTGTTCGTCCTCGGCCCCTTCTGAGCGGCGCCTACTCCGCGAAGAAGGCGTGGATCTCGTCGGCGCGGGCGAGGGCGTCCTTGCGCCCGAGGTCGATCAGCTTCCCCGCGAACTCGCCGTCGAAGAGGAGGTAGCTCGCCCAGTCGGCCTCGCCGTGGGCGGCGGCGAGCACCGGGTTCAAGCCGAGGATCCAGCGGTGGAGGCGGGTGAGCCCCCCCAGCTTGGTCGCGTGCGCGCCGGCCAGGCGCCCAATGTCCTCCGAAGGCAGGAACACGAGGGTGTCGAGCTTGCGGTAGGGGACCCCGCGCACGGCTTCGAGGCTGGCGACGACCCGGTCGCGCACCTCGGGCTCGAGCTCGCTGTCGAGCACGGACATGATCTGGTTCAGCGCCTCGACCAGGCGCAGGTCGTTGACCACGGGGTCGAGGAGCAGGGCGTTGAGCACCTTGCCCGCGAGGAAGAACGGGTCGGGGTAGTGCTCGAGCTGCTCGGGGCTGAGCGGGGGCACCGTCCGAGCGGCCGAGGGCGGCTGGTGCACGCCGACGACCACGATCCGGTGCGCTCCGGCGCGGATCGCGGGGTTGATCGGGGTGTTGAAGCGCAGCCCGCCGTCGGCGTAGAAGTATTCCCCCACCCGGCGGGCGGGGAACAAGAACGGGATCGCGGCGGAGGCGAGCACGTGGGCGTCCGTGATCGGCTCGAAGCGGTCGACCCGCTGCAGGTCTCGCGCGGGGAGCAGCTTCACGTGGGGGGCGAGCTCGGCGAAGGCGGTGGTCGTGCCGGTGGCCACGCGCAGCGCCGAGACGATCAGCGCCCGCACGCGCCCGTTGGCGATGTTCTCGTGCAGCTGGTCCCAAGGGAGCATGCTCGAGACCAGCTTCTCCAGCGGGCGCGGGTCGAGCAGCGAACGCCCGAGGTGCACCGGGCGCGGCTCGGGCTGGCGCAGCAAGCGGCGCAACTTCGAGCGCAGGGGGCGCCCCCAGAGCAGGTCGCCGGCGAGCACCCGGAGGTAGGTCTCTATGCGCAAGCTCCGCCAGAGCTCGCTGAGCAGGCCCGTGCCGAGGTCGGTGGTGTGGGCGTGGGCGGCGACGAAGGCCGCGTTGATCGCGCCCACCGAGGTCCCCGCGAACACCTGGAAGGGGTCGCAGCGACGCCCCGTGCCCAGGACCTCCACGATCCCGCGGATCACGCCGACCTCGTAGGCCCCGCGCACCCCGCCCCCGGAGAGCACGAGCGCGGTCGGGGTGCAGGTGGGGTCGCTCACAGGGGCCTCCCGGCGCCCGCGATCTGCGCGAGCAGCGCGTCGCGAGCTTGTTCGAGCAGGGCGGTGCCGGGCTGCTCGAGGGGCGTGCGCACCCCGGGTTCGGGCTCCGCGTCGGCGGGGGCCGCCCCCAGGCGCCACACGAGCACCCGCGGCGGGCGCAGCCCCTCGGCCAGCGCGGGCGGGTCTCCCTCGGGGAGCCCCGCGGGGCGGTGGCCCTCGCTCGCCACCGCCACGCCGTAGACCCGCCGCCCGCGCTCGGCCAGCGCGCGCAGGTCGAGGGCCTCGTGCAGGTGCACCGCGGCCAGGCCGAGGGCGATCTCGTGGCGCAGCAGCACCTGCAGCAGCGCCAGGTCTTCTTGCGCCCGCTCGCGCGCGGCGACGGTGCGCGCGATCAGGTGCACCTCGACCGAGACCGCGTCCTTGGAGAAGACCTCGGCCAGGTCGCCCACGAGCCGCAGCGCGAGGGCATACACGAGCACGACCAGCGGGTCCTTGTGCCACCTGAGCTGGAGCCGCAGCCCGTCTTCGGGGCACACCGCCAGGTGCACCACCCGGCGGGTGCGCATGAGCTGACCGCTGTCGCGTTGAAAGAAGAGCGTCTCGTTCTCGAGGTGGCGGAGCGTGAACATGTCGATCCGAGGGTCGTCGGAGTCGCCGAAGGGGTCCTCGCCCATGTAGACCAACTCGGTCGGCACCAGGTTCTCGAGCGCTCCCCGGTTGGCGAGCTCGCTGTAGCCGCCCGAGGGGTAGTAGCCGCTGTCCGGGAGCTCGGTCTCGGCGGTGCGGTCCTCGACGACCACGAAGCGTCGAGGCTCGATCGCGGGCAGGGCGCCCGTGCGCGCGCCGATCCGCCGCGCGGCCAGCCGCTGCGCGCGGCGCTTGAAGGCGCTGAAGTGGCGCAGCTCGGTGACGTCCTCGGGCAAGAGCAGCGTGGGCCCGAGGTGCGCGAAGTAGCCGCGCAGCGAGGCCTGGTGCGCCTCGAGCAGGGCGCCCGGGCGACCTGTGAGCTCGTCGTAGGCCTGCGCCTCCTGGGCGGGGTCGAGGCGGTCCCGGGGGTTGAGCTCGCGCAGGAGCACGGGGTCGAGGGCCGGGGCGTCGGGGTGCCCGCCCGCCTTGAGCAGGGGGCGCAGGATCAGCTCGCAGGCGCGCGCGATCAAGTCGTCGCGCCCCGGGGTCCGGCGCACCGCCTCGCTCGCGGCGCGCACCCCGGGGTCGCGCAGGAGGGTGTTGAGGAAGCGGTTCTCGTAGTCGAGGCGCAGCTCGCGCTCGCCCGGGGGCCAGCGGTCGAGCTCGGCGAGGCTGCGGAAGGGGAAGCGATCGGCCTGCAGCAGGAGGTAGCCGACGTCGTAGACCCAGCTGAAGAGGAGCCCCTTGCCGCCGGCGCGCACGACCAGGTCGCGATACCAGGAGAGGGCGCGCTGGGCGCGGTGGTGCAGGTCGGGGTGGGCGGCGCCGCGGAAGTGCAGCGACCCGTAGACGTAGCCGCGCAACCCCTCCGCTTCGAGCTCCTGCTGCACGACCACCCGCTACCCCAGGCGCAAGAGCGCGTCGACCTTCTCGCGGATCGCCCCGAAGTCCTCGTTGCGGTCGCCGAGGTAGCGCAGCAGGCTCAGGTCCTCGAGTCGGACCTCGCCGCCGTGGAACAGCAGCGCGCGCGCGCGGATCAGCTGGTAGAGCTTGATCACCTTGCGGTCGGAGACGACCACCCGGTTCTCGCGCTCGAGGGTCCGGATCACGCGCTTGAACAGGTCGAACAGCTCGTCGCCGAAGTAGCGCTCGCGGTCGCGCTGGACCCGCGACTCGTCTTCGCCGCTGCCCGCGCCCTCGCTGACGCCGGCCATGAGCAGGTAGAGGTAGCGCCGCAGCTTGAGGAAGTCGTCGAGGCTCGCCTGGTTGGCCCAGGGGCGGCGGTTGAGCGCCTTGTTCAGCTCGTTCTGCACGCCCTTCTCGAGCAGGGCGTCGATGTGCTGGTCCTTGACCGGCAAGCTCTCGATCTTGAGCGCGAAGCGATCGCGCAGCGCGGCCAGCTCCTCGAACTCGGGGACCATGTTGGTCGCCGCGAAGAGCATTTTGAGCTTCACCGGGACGGGGCGGCCGTCTTGATAGAACTTGCGCTCGTTGATGATCGTGAGCAGGGTGTTCAGGATCGCGCTGTTCGACTTGAAGATCTCGTCGAGGAACGCGATCCGGGCCATGGGCAGCTTGCCCTGGACCTTGCGAATGTAGGCCCCCTCCTTGAGCTTCACGAGGTCGATCGGCCCGATCAGCTCCGAGGGCTCGGTGAACTTGGTGAGCATGTACTCGAAGTAGTCGTTGCCCTCGAGCCCGAGCGCCTCGCAGAACTTGCTCACCAGGTCGGACTTCGCCGTGCCCGGGGTCCCCACGATCAACAGCGGCTCGTGGGCCACGGTGCAGGTGCACATGACGTCGATCAGCTCTTGCTTCTCGACGAAGAGTCGGTTCAGCCGACGCCGGAGTTGGTGGATCCGCTCGCGGACGGCGTCGATTTCACCGCGCAGCTCTTCGAAGCTCAGGTCGTCGATCGGCTCGCTCATGCTGGCTGCGTGCGCCCTCCTGGCTGGGTCCTCACGAGCGGGATCCTACCTCGAATGCAGCCCCGGCGACGGCCTGGGGGGCCGAAGCGGAGCCCGCTAAAAGTCGTCCAAGTCCTCCAGCTCACCCGAGTCGGAGAACGGGCTGCGCTCCTGGCTCGGCGCCGACCCGAGGTCGCCGTCGCTGAACAGGTCCTCGAACTCGTCGAGCTCTCCGAGGTCTCCCAGCGACTCGCTCGACCCCCGGGGCCGGGTCTCGCGGCGGCTCGACGGCGGCGGCTCGCCGAAGATGTCGTCGCCGTCGAAGTCGTCGTCGAGGTCGACGGTGGAGTCGACGAGCAGGTCGTCTGCGCTGTGCGCCGGCGGTCGCCGTCCGCTCGCGCCCCGGCGCGGGGCCTCGCGGCTGTCGTCGATCTCGATCTGCCCGCTCCCCGAGAGCGGGGCCTCGTTGGGGTTGTGGACCCGCCGCGAGCTCACCCGCCGCCCCTCGCCCACGCGGCCGTGGTCGCTGATCGCCCCCATTTGGCTCGGGCGGCCGTGCTTGTCGAGGATCTCGCCCTCGTCGTCGGTCTCGTCCTCGGAGACGAAGATGAACAGCTCGCCGGCCTGGCTCACCTGCGGGTCGACGTCCTCCAGCGACTCCTCCTCGTCGAAGTCGCTGAAGTCGTCCGGATCGACCTGGCTCAGGCGCCCGACCCGCGAGGGCGCGTGCTCGGGGGGGACCCAGTTGGGGTCCTCGGCCAGGCGCTGCAGGTCGCTGAAGTGCTGCACGCCGTGCATGAGCGCCATGTAGCGCTGCCCCTGCTCGATCGCGCGTTCGATGCTCTCGCGGTTCTTGCGCTGCGCGCGCTCGAGGGCGCGGGTCAGCTTGCCGACCCGGATCCGCGACCACTTGCCGGGCGGCTGCAGCCCGTAGGCCACGAAGGCCAGCGGCTTGCGCAGCTGCTTGAACTCGACCTCGAGCCCGCGGGCGTTCCAGCCGCTCATGGCGGTCAGGAGGTAGGCCGCCTCGCCGATCTTGAGGTAGGTCGGGGTCGTGTAGACCCGCTTCTTGTAGGAGGCGTTGAGCCGGAACAGGACCGAGAACACGTCCTTGATCAGGTCCGGCCCGAGCTGGTCGACGAGCTCCTCCCAGGCGTGGCGCTGCTCGAACACCTTCTCGTGCGCCGGGGCCGCGGGCTCGCCGCGGCGGCCCGACTCGCTGCGCAGCTGGTAGAGGAACTTGACCAGCTCGTGGAACTCCTCGATCTGGAGGTAGTAGCCCACGGCCCGGGCGAGGGCCGGGGCGTAGATCCCGAGCAGCAGCAGGTCGTCGCGCTCGAGGCGCTCGAAGCCACTGAGCACGTGGTTGGCGTTGTATTTCCCCGCGCGCACGTTCAGGTGCCGACAGAGCTCCTTGAAGATCCGGTGGGTCTTCATGGGGTCGGTGCGGAACACGAGGAACACGCGATACAGGAGCGAGTCGATCCGCACCTTGTCGATGCTGCTCAGCCGCTCGTTGAGCCCGCGGTCGCGCCGCAGGTAGAGGTAGCTGCGCTTCTTGCCCCGGCGGTAGGGGAAGAACACGTCGATCGCGCCGTTGCCCGGGTCGCGGGTGGCGAAGGTCGCGCGGAAGGGGCCCGGGGCGTCGCGCTCGAGGCTCTTGATCCAGGCCGTGCCGCTCATGCGCCGCCCGATCAAGAGCGCCACCGCCGCCACGGCCTCGTACTGGAACAGGCGATCCTCCTCGTCGGCGTCGAGCACGAGCAGCGACTGCATCTCCTGCAGCACCTGCTCGTGGGGCGAGAAGGAGAGGATCCGCAGCACCTGCCCGCGGAACATGCGCTGGATCAGTCGCCGCGGCTCGATCCCGCCCGCGGTCGAGCCCTCGCTGATCGACGAGCGCGCGCTGATCGCGTCCTTGAGCTCGTCCACGCCGCAGGCCTCGACGGCGTAGGAGGAGAGCCGCAGGAGGTCCTGGGGCCGCTCGCGCCACGCCTCCGAGATCAGGCACCCCGCGAGCAGGGCGTCCTTCTCGCGGCCGGTGAGCATGCGAATCAGCGCGCTCAGCCAGTCGCCCTTGACCCGCGAGAGCTTCTGCAGCACTCCGCCGAGGAACCTCGCGTGGCGGTGTCGACCGCCGGGCTTGGCCTGCAGCTCGATCTGGACCTTCGCTGGGGCGAAGGCGCAGATCCTGCGGTAGCGACACTGGCCGCAGCCCTCGCGCTGGCTGCCGACGATCTGCCGCACGGCCTTGTCGGTCGCGTCGGGTTGCAGCGGCCGGTTGGGCTCGGGCAGCCAGGGGACCGGCGGACGAAAGGCCTTGGCGCGCCTGGATCGGCTGACCACCTCCTCCCCCGACTCCTCGGCGCTCGAGGCCGCCTCCGACGACGCCTCGCCCTCGCCAGAGTCGTCGAGGTCTCCGAACAGCGAGTCCTCTTCGGAGGGAGCGCGGCGCCGCCCCGTGGCCCCCTTGCCGCCCGTCGCCCGCTTGCCCGTCGCCCGCTTCCCTCCGGTCACACGCTTGCCCGTGGCCCGCTTTCCAGTGGCCTGCTTGCCGGACCCGCTCCGACCGGCGGGCCGGGACCCGCGCTTGTTACTGTTCGAGTTACGCCGAAGGGCCATGCAAAACTATAGCAGTCAAGGGAATCCGCCAGCACTCATGACGCCCTTGCGGCGTCGAGGCTCATTGCCCTATAGTTTTTTTGGCCTCAGCGGGTAGGGGTCGCTTCGACCCGCCCCGCGGAGCGCAGACGCCAGGCTTGTACGGTCTGGGGTTAGGAGCAGGAATGCCGGACGACGTTCGGGCGAGCCTTGAGGACTTGGCGATTCGCTGGGAGACACCGCGGGGCCGGGAGCTCAAGGCGGAGGTGCTCAAGGACGTCAAGGAGCGAGGCGGCGACCGGATCGCCCAGATCCTCGAGGGCTTCATGTACGTCAGCGAGGTGCCCAGCGGGCGCGACCTGCGCTGCATCACCTGGGACGGCGAGGACCTCGAGGCAGCGACCTTCGGCAAGGTCGACCTCTCCTGGGCCAGCCTCGAGGGCAGCAGCCTCGAGCGCACCGACCTGCGCGGGGCGACGCTCAAGCGCGCCAACCTCTCCCAGGCGAACCTCGTCAACGCCAAGCTCGACAACACCGACTGCTCGCGTACCGACTTCAGCGGGAGCAACCTCGAGGGCGCGCACTTCTCCGAGGCGAAAATGACCGGGGCCGTGTTCCTCGGCTGCAACCTGACCCGGGCCTCGCTCTCCCAGGCGCGCTGCATGAAGTGCAACTTCCTCGGCGCCGAGCTGACGAACACCAACTTCTCCGCGACCAAGGTCAAGAACGCCAACTTCGCCTCCGGCGCCCTCGACGCGGTCTCGGTGCCCCCCGACGACCTCAACGGCGTGTTCTACGACCTCGAGCAAGAGGAGTTCGAGCGCGAGGTCGGGCTGCGGGCGATCACCTCGCGCACGACCAAGAAGTTCAAGGGCCTCGACGCGGTGCTCAAGGCGCAAGAGCAGCTCGAGCACCTGGCCCACAAGGACGAGACCCAGGCCAGCCCCGGCGGCACGCGCAAGGGCCCCTACTTCGGCGCCGCGCCCCTGGGGACGCGCAAGTTCCGCCCTGGCGACGAAGACAAAGAGCACCTCGACTTCGTGCCGCGGATCAAGCCCGGCCAGCAGGCCTGGGGCGCGACGGGGAGCGACGCCCGCCCGATCGAGGGCGGACGTCGTCGGCCGCCGCCGCCGCCCGCGCGCAGGGTCCGCGGAGGCCGACCCGCTCCCGCGCGCAGGCCCCCGGCGCGGCGCGCGGCTCCAAGCGACGCGCCGTCGCGGGCTCGGCCCCCGGCGACCCCCGCGCGAGGCCACCGCGTCTCACCCAGCGCAGCGCCCGCCTCGGGGGCGTTCAGCCTGCCCGTGCCCGGACAGCTCCAGCTCCCGATCGCGCCCTTCGACCCCGCGGCCCCCGAGCCCACGGCCGACCTCGCGAAGGCCATGGGCCTGATCCTGCAGCTGCAGCCGCGGCTGACCAAGATCGTGCTCGAGCTCGGCGACAAGAGCTGCGTGGTCTACCGCCAGGAGTAGCGCCCGAGCGGGAGCCCGGCGTGCGGCCTACTTCTCGGCGTCCTTGGGCTCTGCGTCCTCGGCCGCGGCGGGCGCGGTCCAGGTCGCAGGCGGGGTGCTCTCCGGCATGGAGAGCGCGAGCACCGACATGGCGGTGCCGTAGTTCGCGGTGCGGGGGAACACACGATCGTTCCAGCGGCCGTCCTCGAGCTGCACGCTGTAGAGCTTCTCGCGCAGCCGCGCGCGGTAGCCGGCGCGCAAGGCCTCGGGCAGGAGCTCGATCGTCTGGGCGGCGTAGTGGTGCGCGAAGTAGAAGTAGTAGGGCGCGACGGCGTAGGGCCCTTCGTGGGTCCCGTTCTTCGCGCGGCGCTTGTCGAGCTCGTCCCAGTGGGTGAAGAACGCCTCGAGCGCCGCCTTCATGCGCGCCTCGTCGCCCCTCCCCGCGAGGGCCAGGGTCGCCTCGCCCACCAGCATGCGCCCCATGGCGCCGGGGACCTCGCCCGGCTGACGGGTCGACGGGATCCCCGAGTAGACGAAGGCCCCGTTGGGGGCGCGGCAGTATTCCAGCGCCTTGAGCCCGCGGGTGACGAGGCCCGGGTCGACCTCGAAGCCCGCGGCCTTGACCTCGAACAGCGCCTGCAAGGTCCCGCCCGTCATGAACGGCGACTGCCCGCCGGGTTTGTCGAAGCCGGCGCGCCGGGCGTAGTTCCAGCCGCCGTAGCGCGGGATCTCGGTCGCGGCGATCCCCTGCACGAAGAACGCGACGGCCTGGGGCAACGCCTCGGCGAGCTCGGCGGGGACGCGATCGTGCTTGACCAGGCGGGCGAGGAACATGGCCCCGTAGGCGTAGCCCCAGCCGCGCACGTCGTAGGTCGACTGGAACTCATGGACCATGAGCGGGTGCTCGATCGAGCCGCACACGAAGGCCGCGGCGCGCGCGATCGCGGCCTGGCGCTTGGGGTCGGCGTCGAACCCGGGGGCCTCGAGCAGCGCCAGCCCCACGATCCCGGTGCCGCCCACGCGGTAGCCGATCGGGATCTCGCCGCGCACCCGGTAGACGCCCTCGTAGGGCCACTCGCCCTGGTGCTCGCCCTCCTCCATGCTCAAGAGCAGCTCGAGCCCCTTCGACACGGCGAGGGCGTCGCGCTCGGGGTCGACGTCTTCCGCCAGGCAGGGGAGCGCGAGCAGGGAGACCAAAGACAGCAGGCAGAGACGAGTCATGAGAGCGGACCTCGAACGCAGAAGGGAGAGCGGGCTCAGATCTTGAGCAGCGGCTCGTAGTCGACGCAGCAGGGGGTGAAGGTCTCCTCGTGCACGCGCTTGCCGCGCGCGTCGAGGATCAGGATTCGGCCCTTGGCCCCGTCGACGACGAGGGTCGTGCCGTCCTCCCGGCGCTGGGCGCGGTAGACCACACCGTCGACCTTGGCCCGCCACACCTGCTTGCCCTGCCCGTCGAGCTCGAGCACCTCGCCCGCGTCCCAGGTCGTGACCAGGACGTGGTCGTTCTTCAGGCGCTCGCAGGTGTTGGGGAAGCCGAGCCCGGTGCGCTCCCAGAGCGTCTCGCCCGCGGCGTCCAGGCGCACGAGGCGCCCGCCGCCGGAGTCGGCGACGATCAGCCCGCCCTGGGGGTCGGTGGCCACGTCGAAGGGTCGGGTGAACCCGGTCCGCCGCCAGAGCAAGACGCCGGTCTTGGGGTCGAGCCCGACGACCTCGCCGGGCTCGTTGAGCACCACGACCACGGTGCCGTCGGCGGCGAGCTCGACGTCGACGGGGGTCCGCAGGCCCGCCTTGCTGAACACGACCTGCCCCTCGGGGTCGAGCCGGTGCACGGTGCCCTTCCAGCGCTCGACCACGAGGGTCGTGCGGTCGGGGGCCGCGAAGCAGTCGTAGGGCTCGCCGCTCCACACCTTGTGCACGCTGCCGTCGTCTTCGCGGACGTAGAGCCCGACCTCGCCGGCGCCGGCGTATTTGCGGTCGACGGAGAGGAACGCGACGCCCACGGGCAGCGGGGCGTCCTGGGCGACGAGGCCGCTCGCCGCGCAGACCGCGACCGCGAGCACGAGGCGAGACGCCCAGCGCGGGAGCATGCGCTCAGTCTTCCTTGGAGGGGTCGGCCGCCTCGGGGGCCTCGGCGGGGTCGACCTCTTGCAGCTCGATCCCGCCCTCGGGGACCACGAAGCCCTCGGGGGGGGTCTCGAGCGCGTCCACCCGCCGGGTCAGGTCGGGCTTGCCGTCGCCGTCGGTGTCGATCTCGATCGTCAGCGACCCGTCGGCGTTGCGCTCGTGGCGGGTCTCGAGCGAGCCGTCCTCGTCGCGGTCGAAGCCCTCCTCGGTGATCGTGACCCCCGTGACGGCCGGGGACTTGGCCCCGGCCCCCGTGCTGGTCGGGGTCGTGCTCGCGCTCGACTCCCCGCGGCCGCAGGCCACGAGGAGCACGAGCCCCAGGCTCAGGAGCGCGCCGCGCATTACGGGGTCACTCCGGCGATCCGGTAGTCGAAGCTGCCGATATCGAGGTTGCCGTCGTTGTCGGTGAACATGCCCAGGATCAGGTATTGACCCTGCGCGGCGTTCGCCGCCGAGTTGAACGGCACGTTGAAGGTGCGCGAGGTGTTCGCCGGCACGGTGATCGCGATCGCGTTCCCGTTCAGCTGGTTCCGCGTGCCGCCCGGGGTCTCCATGAGGATGTTCCCGCGCGCCGTCTGCTCGACGTTGCTGGTGTTGGTGAACACGAGCATGAACTCGACCCGGTCGCCGGCCGCGATCGTCGGGGCCGAGGTGCGGAACATGTCGACCTCGACCTTCGAGGTGAACAGCCCGGGGTTGCCGCCGCCGGTGGTGGCGGTCAGCTCACGGGTGTTCGCGTCCTCGTTGCCGTTGGGGTCGACCGCGCGCACGACCACGAAGTAGGTCGTGTTCGGCTGCAGCCCGGCGAGGTTGGCCATGAGCGCCCCGGCCGAGGTGGTGACCGTCGGCGTGCTGAACGCCTGGCCGCCAGCCTGGGTCGCCACGTAGACCCGATACTGGATCGCGTTGGCGCTGGCCTGGTTGTCGCTCGCCGCCGCCCAGCTCACGCGGATCGCGTTGGCCCCGTTGGCCTCGATCGCGGCCAGCCCGGCGAAGGTCGGCGCCTGGGTGTCGGGCGCCTGCCCGATCATGGCGCTGAGCTCGCGGGTGTTCGCCTCCTGGTTGCCGGCCTTGTCCCGGGCCCGGACCACCACGTAGTAGGTCTGACCCTGCTGGAGCCCGCTCACGTTGGCGGCCGCCTGGCCGGTCACGGTCAGGGTCGGCTGGGCGAAGGTCTGCCCGCCAGCCTGGGTCGCCACGTAGACGTCGTATTCGATGTCCCCGGGGGCCGAGCGGTCGTCCGTGGCCGGGTTCCAGAGCACCTCGAGGTCGGTGCCGTTGGCCGAGACCGAGGTCACGCCCGCGAAGATCGGCGCCGCTGTGTCGGCGGGGCCGCCGCCCGCGCCGGGGACCATGGTCTCGATCTGGACCTCGTCCGGGGTCCCGGGCTTGAACAGCTTGATCGTGGCGTTGCCGACCTCGGGGGCGCGGTCGCTCACGAAGCGGAAGTTGTAGAGGCTGCTCCAGCGCAGGGCGTTGGCGTTTTGGTTCTGCTGGAAGGTCTGGGTCGACCAGCTGATCGCGTTGCCGCTCTGGTCGGCGCGCCAGTCGGTGCCGTCGTAGGGCTCACCCGAGTGGTAGTCGACGTCGTGGAAGCCGACCTGGGTGGCCACCGCGCCCGCGGGCAGCGGGATCGAGAACCCGCCGGCGCTGCGGTCGCTGTTGAGGTTGAACACCGCATACTCGTAGGCGTAGCTGCCGTTGCCGAGGTCGGTGACCTTGACCGCCACGTCGATGTACCCGTCGCCCGGGACGAGGGTCCCGTTGATCACGACCGAGGGGTCTTGATCGCGCCAGGCCATGATCGCCGGCTGCTGGCGCACGGTGCGCTCGCCGTTCATGAAGTTCAGGTCGAACTGGCTGCCCGAGCCGCTGATCCGCACCTGACGGTAGGAGGCGTTGTTCTTGGCGTTGCCGGCGCCGTGGTCGTCCGGGGTCACGTAGTGGCCCTCGACGAAGTAGCGCGCGCCCTGGTTCTGGTTCGGGTCGAGGTCGCTGTTGTGCACCTGGAGCCGGCGGCCGATCGTCGCCTGGGTCGAGGGATCCGCCGGCGGGTAGACGAACAGGCCGGTCGCGGCGTTGACCTGGTAGCGCGGGCCGAGGTTGGCCTGGGTCCCGTTGAGGCCAGCCGAGTAGGGGTCGGAGCAGTGCACGCCGAGCCAGTCGCCGCTGGTGCTCTGGCAGTCGTTGAAGCACAGGTTGCCGGAGAGCGCGAAGAAGCCGTGCTTCAGCCAGCTCATGCCGATCTGCTCGAAGCGCCCGTCCTTGAGCCGATACATGTTCTGCCCGATCACCGGGTGCTCGTTGGTGTTCGAGAACCACTTCAAGCGATCGGTGCCCAGGTTGCACGAGGTGGTGCCGACCGCGAACGCGGTGATCCCGTTGGCGCTGCCGTAGCGCGCCAGGTCGTGCAGGTCACCGACGATCACGTCCGGGCCGGTCGAGTTGGTCAGGACGTGGGTCCACTGGCCGCCGGTCGAGCCGCCGCCGCCGCCCGAGCCGCCGCCGCCCGAGCCGCCGCCGCCGCTCGAGCCGCCGACGTCGACGCCGCCCACGGTGTAGTTCCCGGTGCCGGTGTTGTCGTAGTGCACCACCCGCAGGTAGTAGGTCCCGTCGGCCGGGGCGGTGAAGTCGATCCCCGAGGCGAGGCCGTTGAGGTCGTCGTTCTCGGCGAGCTGGCTGGTCCCGTCGGTGCCGTAGAGCGCGAGGATCGTGTCCATGCCGTTCTGCATGTCGTCGGTGCGGAACTCGTAGTCGCGGCCGGCGCGGAGGTCGATCGCGAACCAGTCCTGGTCGCCGCCGATCTCGCAGGCGCCGCGCACGGGGGTCCCGGCGGTGATCCGGGTCGCGCTGCTGGCGTCGTTGCCGTGGTCGTCCCCGCTCCCCACGGTGCCGCCGCCGCTGCCGCCGCCGAGGTCACGCAGCGCGAGGGTGTAGCCACCCTCGCTGGCGCCGGCGTCGTAGTGCTCGACCTTGAGGTAGTGCACGCCGGTCTGGGTCGCGCGGTATTCGATCCGCGAGGCGAGCCCGTTGCCGCCGTCGTCGTCGGTCACGAGGTCGGTCCCGCCCGAGTTGTAGAGGGTCATGACCGTGTCCATGTTGTTCTGCAGATCGGTGATCTCGAACACGTAGCGGCCCTGGGAGACGAGCTGCACCGCGAAGAAGTCGACGTCGCCGGCGTAGTCGATCCGCCCGACCGGCGCGCTGCCCAGCGCGCTCGCCGTGGCGCTGC
>JAGQRJ010000308.1 GCA_020425635.1 Planctomycetota bacterium
AGTACGTGACCGCGAGCACGATCCAGCTGAGGAAGCAGACGGCCAGCTTGCCCACGTAGACGGGGAAGCTGAGGTAGACCTGCTTGGCGTGATCCATGTGGTGCTCGCCGTGCTCGGCGCCGGCGGCGGGCAGCGCGGTCGCGTGGCCGCCGTGTTCGCCGGCGTCGCCGTGCTCACCCGCGTCGCCGTGTTCGTCGGCGGCGGCGTGGGTGTCGTGGCTGGCCATGGCCGGGTAGATGTCCGTCGCGCCGAGGCCGATCGCGGCGACGATCGGCGCCAGGATCAACCACACCCAGGTCACGTTGAGCGAGATCCCCTCGGCGACGCGGCGCACGACGACGCTCCAGCCGGCCTTGACGATGTGCTGCACGATCACGAAGAACAGCGCGCCGAGGCTGATCGAGGCGTAGAACGCCCCGCACACCAGCAGGGAGCGGATCACGGTGTCGCCGACCTGGCCGCTGGGGACCACGATCATGCCCGGCACGGCGAGCATGAGCCCGACGACGAACAGGATCATGGCGTAGCGCTTGATCGTGGGGAGCACGGCCTCGACGTTTCTGGGCCCGAGCTCGATCGGGCCGTGGTGCGCGGCGCTCATTGGGGTGCCCCCTGGCTGCGCTGCAGGGCAGCGACGTAGGCCACGATCGCCCAGCGGTCCTCGACGGAGATCTGGGCCTTGTAGCCGTTCATGTTGTTGAAGCCGTTGGTGATCACGTGGTAGACGTAGCCCGCGGGCTTCTTCGCGGTCGCCGAACTCAGGATGAGCTCCGGGTCACTGTGCAGGTTCTTCGGCGCTTGCCAGGCCATGCCGGGCTTCTTTTGGTTCACGAGCTGCAGCGCGCGCCGGTGCACCGGGCCGTCGCCGTGGCCCGCGAGGCCGTGGCAGGGGGCGCAGTGGATCGCGTAGCGCTCTTGCCCGCGCGCGAGGAGCTCCTCGTCGACGGTCACGCTGGGCGGGAGCTTCCGTGCCCACTCTTTGTTGTTCGTCCCGGGCACGGTCCCGCGGTAGAGGTGGTCGTCGGCTTGGAGCTCGCCGCGGGCGATCGTGCCGGCCACCGGGAGGCGCATGGCGCGCCCGTCGGCGAACAGCGCGTTCTCCTCTTGCGGGCGGAATTTCTCCTGGTGATCCATGTCGTGGACGATGTGGATCCGCGGGTCCGGCGAGGTCGAGACCCGGGCCCGCGCGATCAGCGCGAGGGGCACGAAGCTGAGCAGGACGAGGGCGATCAGTAGGGACTTGACCCAACCTGGAATCGTAGGCATGGCTTAGGCCTCCAACGCTTCGACGGCAGCGCCGCCGAGGGTCTCGCAGAACGCCTGGGCCCGAGCGCGGTGGTAGATCGGGTCGCTGGCTTCGATGCTGATGAAGAAACGGTCCGAGGTCGCCCGCCGGAAGCGCTCGCTGGAGAACACCGGGTGGTGCAAGCGCGGGAGGCGGTTGAGCCCCAGCATGCCGAAGAACGCGCCGAAGGCGCTGAGCAAGATCGTGAGCTCGAACATGACCGGAATGTTGGCCGGGGTGCTCACGATCGGCTTGCCGCTGGTGACGAACGGGTAGCCGCTGGGCAGGAAGGGCGCGAGCACCTCGCTGATCAGGAAGTTCCCGCTCTGGTAGACGCTGAAGGGCAGCTCCGGGCCGTTGGTGTAGGTCTGGAGAATGAAGCCCACCGTGCAGCCTGTGAGCCCGCCGAAGAACGCGATCCAGGGCAGGATCGTGGGCTTGATCCCCATGGCCTTGTCGAGGCCGTGCACCGGATACGGGGAGTGGCAGTCCCAGTCGGAGAAGCCCGCGTCGCGGACCTTGGCCGCGGCCTGCATGAGCTGGTCCGGGGTCTCGAACTCGACGAGCAAGCCGGCGTGCTCGAGGGGCTCCGCGGCGACCGGGGCGGCCTCCTTGGCCGCGGCCACGGGCGCGGGGGCCTTGGGCTCCTCGGCCTTGGGCGCCTCGGCCTTGGGCGCCTCGGCCTTGGGCTCCTCGGCCTTAGGCTCCTCGGCCTTGGGCTCCTCGGCCTTGGGCTCCTCGGCCTTGGGCTCCTCGGCCTTGGGCTCCTCGGCCTTGGACTCGCTGCCCTCGGCGGCGGGGGTCTCCCCCTCCTCGGGCTTGGTGTCTTCGGCGTCCTTGGTGGGGTCCGTCTCGCTCATGCGGTCGTCCCTTCAGTGGCGGCGTGGTCCCCGTGACCGTGCCCGTGGTGCTGGTGGGCCATGTGGACCCCCTGGACCTCGGAGATCGCGATCATGGGCAGGAAGCGGCAGAAGAGGAGGAACAGGGTCATGAACAGCCCGAGGCTGCCCAGGTAGGTGCAGACGTCGACCCAGGTCGGGGAGTAGTAGTCCCAGGCGGCCGGGGTGAAGTCGGCGCTGAGCGAGGTGATGATGATCACGAAGCGCTCGAACCACATTCCAATGTTCACGAAGATGCAGATCACGACCATGAAGGGCACGTTGGTCCGGCACCACTTGAACCAGAAGAACTGGGGCGAGATCACGTTGCAGCTGATCATGATCCAGTAGGCCCAGCCGTAGTGGCCGAAGGCGCGCGCGTTGAACGCGAAGGCCTCGACCTCGTTACCGGAGTACCAGGCGATGAAGAACTCGGTGCCGTAGGCCAGGCCCACCAGGCTGCCGGTGAGCAGGATCACCTTGTTCATGTTCTCCAGGTGCCGGAGCGTAATGAAGTCGCGCAGGTTGAACAGCGCGCGCGCCGGCGCGAGGAGGGTCACCACCATGGCGAACCCGGAGAAGATCGCGCCCGCCACGAAGTAGGGCGGGAAGATCGTGGTGTGCCAGCCCGGCACCTGGCTGACCGCGAAGTCGAAGCTGACCACCGAGTGCACCGAGAGCACCAGGGGCGTCGCCAGCGCGGCGAGGATCAGGTAGGCGCGCTCGTAGCGGTGCCACTGCCGGTTCGAGCCGCGCCAGCCGAGGCTGAACAGCCCGTAGGCCAGCTGGCGCACCCGGGTGGTCGCGCGGTCGCGGACGGTGGCCAGGTCAGGAATGAGACCCATGTACCAGAACAGGAGCGACACCGTGAAGTAGGTGTTGACCGCGAACACGTCCCACAACAGCGGCGAGCGGAACTGCGGCCACATGTCCATTTGGTTGGGGATCGGGAACATGTAGAACACGACCCAGATCCGGCCGACGTGAATGCCCGGGAAGGTGCCCGCGCAAATGACCGCGAAGATCGTCATGGCCTCCGCGGCGCGGTTGATCCCGGTGCGCCACTTCTGCCGGAACAGGTAGAGGATCGCGGAGATCAGCGTGCCGGCGTGGCCGATACCGACCCACCACACGAAGTTGACGATCGCCCAGCCCCAGTTGACGGGGTTGTTGAGGCCCCACACCCCGGTGCCGGTCACGAACAGGTAGGCGATACACAGCCCGAGGAGGCTGGTGAAGCCCAGCGAGACCGCGAACAGGGCGTACCAGATCTTCGGCGGCTTCTCGGCCTCGAGGACCTGGACCACGCCCTCGGTGATCGCCCGCAGGTCGCGGTCGCCCAGGATCAGCGGCGCGCGCTGGGTCGGGTCGTCCTGGGTGTTGATCGTGTCGACGACTGCAGCACCGCTCATGCTAGGCCTCTTCCCGGGGGTTGCGCAGCTTCGCCATGTAGCGCGTGCGAGGTCGAGCGTTCAGCTCCTTGAGCATTTCGTAGGTCCGCGGGTGCGCGTGGCGCCGTGAGACCTCGCTCTCGGGATCGTTCAGGTCGCCGAAGGCGAAGGCCTGCGTCGGGCAGGTCTGCTGGCACGCGGTCTGGATCTCGCCGTCGCGCACGCGGATCAGCGGCACGAGGTCGACCGGACGGTTCTCGCGCTTGGCGGCGGCCTCCTCCTCGAGCTCCGCCTGGACCATCTTGTTCTTGGCGGGGATCGACTTCTCCTTGATCCGCTGCACGCAGTAGGAGCACTTCTCCATGACGCCGCGGGTGCGGACCGTCACGTCGGGGTTCATGACCATGCGCTCGAGCTCGCCCAGCTGCGGCGTCAACTCCGGCGGCTTGGGGAAGGTCGGCAGGCCCTCGAGCGGCTTGCTGCGCGGGTGGAAGGGCCCGTAGTGGTTGTAGAAGTAGTTGAAGCGCCGCACCTTGTAGGGGCAGTTGTTGCTGCAGTAGCGCGTGCCAATGCAGCGGTTGTAGACCATGTCGTTGAGGCCCTCCTGGCTGTGCACGGTGGCCGCCACGGGGCACACCGACTCGCAGGGGGCGTTCTCGCACTGCATGCAGGGCACCGGCTGGTGCACGACGCGCAGGTCCGACGGGTCGACGCCCTTGTTGAGCGCCTGGCGCGGGTCGCCGCGGAAGTAGCGGTCGATCCGCAGCCAGTGCATTTCGCGGCCGCGGGCGACCTCGCTCTTGCCGACGACCGGAATGTTGTTCTCCGCCTGGCAAGCCACGACGCAGGCGCCGCAGCCGGTGCAGGCGTTGAGGTCGATCGACAGCGCCCAGCGGTACTTCATGGGGTCGGCGTAGTCGACCGGGCTCTCCCAGAGCTGGGTCACCGCGGGCGAGGGCCCAATGAACTTGGCCGCGAAGTCGGGGTTTTGCTGGTAGTCCGAGAGGTTCGTCTCGCGGAACAGCCAGGGCCCGCCGGGGATCAGGTTGTCCTTCTCCTCGTGGGAGGCTTCGTGGGCCTCTTCGCTCGCGAGCGTGCCCGCGTAGAGCCCGCTGACCCGGCGCTCGGTCTCGCCGCGCCCGATCTGGGTCGCGATCGCGTGGTGGTCCTGGGTGGTGGCCAGGGCGTAGTTGCGCCCGGTCAGGCTCAGCGTGACCCCGGTCAGCGACCACGGGCTGGCGGGGGTCCGCAGCGCCGTGGCGTCGAAGCCGGTGCCCACGGCGACCACGCCGACCTCCTCCTCCTTGGCGTCCTGGCCGGGGTAGCCCAGGCTCAGCACGCCGCAGAACTCGGGGAGCCCGGGCAGCACCATGACCGCGACCTCGAGGCTCTTCTCACCGGCGGTGAGCTTGACCAGGTTGGCCTTGGCGTCGTCGATCCCGAGCGCCTCCGCGGTCTTCGGGCTGAGCAGCAGCGCGTTGTCCCAGGTGAGCTTGGTCAGGGGCTCGGGGAGCTCCTGCAGCCAGCCCAGGTTGCGGTGCCGCCCGTCGCGCAGCTTGGAGCAGGGCACGAGGCTGACCTCGAGCGCGTCCTTGCTGGGCGCGGCGGCCTTCGCCCGCGAGACCAGGTCGTCGAGGGGTTGGGTGAAGGCGCTGCCCTGGAGCGCGACCTCCACGGGCTCGGCGCCGGTCGCGCCGAGCTGCCACACCCCGTCGTGCAGGGCGCGGCGCCAGGCCTCCTCGGAGTCGCCGCCGATCTTGAGCGCCTCGCGGGTGAGCTCGTAGCCCTTGGCGGTCTTGGCCAGCTTGGGGCTGGTGCCCTTGGCGATCTGCTTCTGCGCCGAGAGCAGCGCGAGGAACTCGGCCTGGGTGCGCCCGCCGAAGAGCGGCTGGATCAGGGGCTGAGTCAGGCTCAGCGCGCCGCTCCACGACTCGACCGCGTCCCACGACTCGAGGTAGTGGGCCATGGGCAGGTGCCAGGCGCAGGCGCGCGAGGTCTCGTTGCGCATGGTGCTGAGGTGCACCGTGAACGCGCCGGCGCTGGTCGCGGCGCCGAGGTCCAGGCCGTATTCGCGCGCGGTGGCCGCGGGGTTCCCGCCGAGGATCAAGAGCGCCTTGACCTTGTTGCCCTTGAGCGCGGTCGCGAGGGCGTTGATCCCCTCTTGGCTCGTGGTCGCGCTGGGGGCCGGGGTGTAGGTCACCGAGCCGCCCACGTTGCCCAGCGCCAGGTTCAGCGTGTGCACCAGGGTGTGCAGCGCCGCGGGCTGGCGCGGACCGACGGTGATCAGCGAGTCGCCGAGGTTCTCGCGCAGGTCGGCGGCGACCGCGTCGAGCCAGGGGTTCTCGCTGAGGGTCACGCCCTCGAGCTTCGCCGCGAGGCCCGCGGGGAGCTCGACCCCGCCCTCGCCCGCACCGAGGCGCTTGGCGAGCTCGAGGCCCAGCCGGGGCAGCTGCGAGCCGGCCACCGCCAGGCGGTGGTCGGCCTGGGTGCCGGCCAGGCTCAGCTCGCCCTCGGCCACGTAGAGCCGGTTCATGCGCTGCTCGTGCGAGCTGCCCAGCGCGCGGCGCGCGTCGGAGAAGCCGCGCGCGTGCGCGAGGGCGTTCGGGTGATCGTGCAGCGGGTCGTCACCCAGGCACACCACGACGCGCGCGCGGTCGAGGTGATACTGCGGACGCAGCGGGCGCCCGAAGGCGGCGCGCACGCCGTTGTGCTCTTCGTCCCGGGTCAGCGGGTCGAAGTCGAGCCAGGTGCTCTTGGGGAAGTACTTCCCGAGCCGCGTCTCGCGCACGTGCTGCAGCACGCGCGAGCTGGTGGTCGCGCTGAGGACGTAGAGCCCCTCGCCCTCGCCCAGGGCCTTCAGCCGCTCGTCGGCGAGGAAGTCCTCCCAGGTCTTGTCCTGGAGCTGCCCGTCGACGAGCTGCGCGGGGCCCTTGCTGCGGTCGGGGTCGTAGAGCGAGAGCACGCTGGCTTGCGCCTGCGCGGTCGCCGCGCCGTAGCTCCCGGGGTGCACGCCGTTGCCCTCGATCTTGACCGGGCGCCCGTCCATGCTCTTGGCGAGCACGCCCTGGGCGACGCCGGCCTCTTCGTAGCTGGTGGCGTAGTAGACCGCGGTGCCCGGGTGACGACCCTCGGGGCGCGCGGTGAAGGGGAGGATCTTCTCCTTCGGCCAGCGGAACCCGGGGTAAATGTCGTCGCAGCCCGTGAGGCCCGCGAGGGCGAGGGAGGCGCCCATGACCTTGAGGAAGCGCCGCCGACTGAGCGGGTCGACCAGCTCTTCGGCGCGGGAGGGGAACTCGTTCTCGACGAACTGGCGGAACTCTTCGGTCTCCGCGAGGTCGCTCAGGCTGCGCCAGTACGTCTGGCGTTCAACGTCTAGCGGTGGCATGTGGAGCAATCCGTCGGGGGGTTGATGGAGTGTTGCTCGGCGTAGGACTTGCCGAACTCGTAGGGGTCTTGACCGTTGGGAGGCTGCCAGGTCATGTTCGTGACCTCGCTCGCCGGGCGCAGCGAGCGCTCCGGGTGGCGGTGGCAGTCGACGCACCAGGACATGCTCAAGGGCTGGGTCTGGTAGACGACGTCCATGGTGTCGATCCGCCCGTGGCAGGAGACGCAGCCCACGCCGCGCGTGACGTGCGCGCTGTGGTTGAAGTAGGCGTAGTCGGCCACCGAGTGCACGCGCACCCACTCCACCGGCTGACCGCTGGCGAAGCTCTCGCGCACGGGCGCGAGCAAGGGGCTCTCTTTGCGGATCATGCTGTGGCAGTTCATGCAGGTCGAGGTCGGCGGAATGTTCGCCTTCGCCGTCTCCTCGACCGAGGTGTGGCAGTAGCGGCAATCGAGGCCGAGCTCGCCCACGTGCAGCTTGTGGCTGTAGGGCACGGGCTGCTCCGGCGCGTAGCCGACCGCGAGGGTCTTCGGCGACGCGCCGTAGGCGACGAGCATGGTGACGTAGCCGCCGCCGGCCACCGCCACGAGGCCCAGGACCTTGACGAAGTGGTCGACCCAACGCGGAAATGGCAGCGTCCGCGCGCGGTTCCAGGGCTGCGAGAGCCACTTATCGAGCGGGTTCTTCACAGAATCGCTCCCCCATGGGGTTGAAGACAGGCGACGAAGGAGGGGGTGACGCGTCGCGTCCCCGCTCGTAAGGCACGCGTTTTAACGCTGCTTACGGACAGGCACAAGCCCCGTCGGTCAGACCGACGAAGACACCGAGGGCGGACGAGCGCAGAGATCTCCACGGGGCAGAGTCTAGGGCCGACCCCAAACTGGGAAATGCGGCAATATGTCGCATTGGCTGGGCTTAGGTCCCGAACAGGGGCAGCTGCGCGCCGCGGGTCAGGGGAGGGCGGAAGTGCGCGGTCGTAAGCCGAGGACTCTCGGTCATGAGCCCCTGACTGCGCGCTGCAGATTGAAACAGCGCGCGGATCTGGTCGGCGTAGGGACCGCTGCCGCGCATGCGCGACCCGAAGCTCGGGTCGCTGAGCGCGCCGCCGCGGCACGCGCGGATTCGACTCAGCACCCGCTCCCGACGTTGGGGGCGGTGCCGCTCCAACCACGCGTCGAACAGCTCGCGCACCCCGTGCGGCAAGCGCAGCAGAAGGTAGGCGGCGAAGCTCGCCCCGCGCGCGCGCGCGGCCGCGAGGATCGCGGGCAGCTCGTGGTCGTTGAGCCCAGGGATCACCGGCCCGACCATGACCCCGACCGGGACCCCCGCCGCGGCCAGCGCCTCGAGCGCGCGCAGCTTGCGCGCGGGCGCGCTGGCGCGCGGCTCGAGGTCGCGCGCCAGCGCGGGGTCGAGGGTCGTGATCGAGAGCAGCGCCGACGCGAGCCCGTCGCGGGCCATGCCCCCGAGCAGCTCGGCGTCGCGCGCGACGAGCGCGCCCTTGGTCACGATCGACACCGGGTGCCGACAGTCGCGCAAGACCTCGAGGCACGCGCGGGTGATCCCGAGCTCCTTCTCCACCGGCTGGTAGCAGTCGGTGACCCCGCTCAAGGCGAGGGCGCTCGGGCGGTAGCTGGGCTTCGCCAGCGCGTCGCGCAGGAGGCTCGCCGCGCGCGGCTTGGCGAAGAGCTGGGTCTCGAAGTCGAGCCCCGCCGAGAGCCCGAGGTATTCGTGGGTCGGGCGCGCGTAGCAATACGCGCAGCCGTGCTCGCAGCCGCGGTAGGGGTTCAGGCTCTGGGTGAAGGGCAGGTCGGGGCTGGCGTTGGTCGAGATCACCGTGCGCGTGTCGTCCTCGAACACCCGGGTGGCCACGCGCCCCGGGGGCGCGTCGGGCTCGACCCAGAGCTCGGTGAAGCGATTGCGCGGGTTCGCGGCGGCGCCGCGGCCATGACTCGGGCGCTGCATGGGCCCGAACCTACCACGAACCCACGACCGCCCGGGCGTCGGGCGCGGCGCGGGGGGGCTAGCGCCCCGAGAGCGCCAGCTCGCAGCGCACGACCGGCTCGCCAGAAGTCAGGTCCACCCGCTCGCGAAAGGGCCCGAGGTCGGACTGCCCCACGAGCACGTAGGCGCCCGCGGCCCCGAGGGGCACGCGCAACCGCGCGCGGTCGCGGGAGGCGACGAACTCCCGCGCAAAGAGCGCGGGCAGGCGGGCCGCGAGGTCGGGCCGCCCCTCCAGGAGCGGCAGCGGCACGAGGGCCAGCTCGCCGCGCACGCGCTCGCCCGCCTCGAGGTCGCCCAGCCCGAGCTCGACCTCGAGGGTCCGCGGGCTCAGGTCGAGGGTCGGCGAGCCCGGCAGCGGCACCACGCCCCAGAAGCACACGCCGTCGAACAGCGCGTAGCGCCCGGGCTCTGCCGCGCACACGTAGACCCCCGGCTCGCTCGGGTCCGGGGAGAGGAACAGCAGGCTCGTGAGCGGCGCGTCCACCCGCGCGATCCCCAGCGACCGCGAGCGCAGCGGGCCGCCGGCGCAGGTCAGACGCAGCCGTGAGTCGCTGGCGCTGGGCCCGGGCTCGAGCAGCAGCGGCCCGCGCCCGGGCTCGACGAGCTCGCCCACCCGGCGCTCCGAGTCGCCGTGCACCACGAAGGCCGCGTAGCGCCCGGCGGGGAGTCGGCACGCGAAGTCGCCCGCGGCGTCGACCTCGACCTCGACCCGCGCGAAGGTCTCCGCGTGCACGAAGGCGAGGGAGGCCCCCGCGAGCGGACCCCCGCCGTGCGCGGCGACCCGGCCCGCGAGGCGCTCCCGCGGCGGCTGCGTCAACTCGACCCGCGTGAGCTGACCGGCGAGCACGACCACCTCGGCCCCCGAGCCCGAGGGGTCGGACTCGAGGCGCACGCCGTAGACGCCCGGCGGGAGGTGGGCGATCCGGAAGGCGGTGGGGTCGTCGCCCCAGGCGGGGAGCTCGCGCGCGATCGCCGCGTGCTCACGCGAGGTGAGCGAGACCCGCGGCGGGTCTTCGCCGCGCACGCGGACCTCGAGCGTCCCCATGGGGGTCAGCTCCACGACGAGCTCCCGGGCGAGGCCGACGGTCAGCGCGCGGTAGGCGTAGCCGGGCGCCACGGCGAAGAGCGTGAAGGAGCCGGGGAGGTCGTCGGGCAGGCGCTCGACGGCGAAGCGCCCCGCGGCGTCGCTGATCATGGCGAAGCGCGGATCGCTGAACCCGGGGTCGGCCAGCACCTGCTCCACCACCGCCGGAGGCGGGAGGCGCCAGGTGATCCAGGCGCCCGGGATCGGCAGCTGGGTCTGCGCGTCGCGCACGAGCCCAGACACTCCCCGCAGCGGGGGCCGGTCGGCGACGGGCGCGGGGCCCGGCTCCCCGGCAGACGGCGAGCCGA
>JAGQRJ010000044.1 GCA_020425635.1 Planctomycetota bacterium
GCGCAGGTCGTTGTCGGCGAGGTCGCGACGGGTCGCGAGCCGCCCGCGCGCGCGGGCCTCGAGCAGCTCGCTCAGCGCGGCGCGCGCGCCCGGCGCCGTGGGCGCCGCCGAGACCTCGGGCAGCTCGTCGAGGAACACCAGCGCCTGGCTCAGGCGCGCGGGGCCGAGGTCCTTGAGGATCTTGAGCCGGCAGCGCAGGTCGGGGTCGCGCTCGGGGGTGGCCAGCGCCCGCAGGCACTCCTGAACCTTGCGCCGGATCTTCTCTTCGGGGTGGTCGAGGTGCAGGGCGAGCGTCGCGATCGCCGCCTCGGCCTGGGCGGGGAAGCGCAGCGCCTGCTCGCCGATCGAGGCCAGGAGCGCCTTCTGCACGCGGGGCAGGGGCTCCTCGGGGAGGCGCTGCTGCAGGCGCGGCAAGACCTCGGGCGCGGGGAGGCTGCCGAGGGAGGTCGCCGCGTAGAGCCGCACGTTCGCCTCTTCGGCGCCGAAGGCGAGGGCCTCGAGCAGGGCCACGACCTCGGCGGTGTCGCCCGCGGTGTAGTTGAGCTTGCCCAGGGCCTCGGCCACGTCCTTGAGCAGCGCGGTCGCGTCTTCCTGCCCTTGGATCCCGCGCGCGAAGCGCACCAGGCTGCGGGCCACGCGCCCGGAGGGGTTCTCGCCGATCTGGCCCAGCGAGAAGATCACGCCCTGCAGCAGCTCGGCGGGGTTCTCGAGGTCGTTGAGCTGGGCGAGCAGGGGGTCGATCCCGCCCGAGGCGCCGAGGCTGCCGAGGGCGCGGATCCCCGCGATCCGCAGCCGGGGGTGCTGATCGCGCGCGAGGAAGGGCACGAGGACCTCGAGCAGCGCCGCGTCCCGGGTGCGCCCCAGCGCGGAGATCGCGAGCACGCTGTCTTGCAGCCCGCCGGCGAGCAGGTCGCGCAGCAGCCCGACCGCGTCCTTCTGCCCGGCCTCGGCGAGGTCGCCGAGGCGCTCGATCGCCGCGCGCCGCACGCCGGGGACCGTGGTGCTCGAGAGCGTCTCTTGCAGCGCCTTCGTGAGCGCCACGGGGTCGTCGCCGGTGGCGCGGACCAGGCGCTCGAAGAGCTGCGCGGCCTCCTGCTCGTAGCGCTCGAGGCGCTGAGTCATGCTCGCGGCCTTCTCGCGGCGCCAAATGCTGAGCGAGCCGCCGCAGCGCTCGCGCACGACGTCGTACCACTGCCGCGCGGCCTGCGCGCTGTCGAAGGACTGGAAGGTGACCTTGGCCAGGGCCTCGCGGATCAAGGCGGTGAGCGCCGGGTCTTGGGAGGCGGGCCGCGACTCGAGCGCGCTCACGAGGACCCCGGCGCTCTCGATCCCGTTGCGGAGGCGCTCGGTGACCGCGATCAAGGCCGCGGCGCGCTTGTGCTCGGGGGTCCCGGAGCGCGCCGTCAGGCCCTGGCGGAGCTGCACCGAGAGGAAGCGGACCAGGCGCCCGTCCTGATCTTCGAGGGCCACGAGGGTGTCGGCCGCCTGGGTCGCCACGATCTCGCTCGGGTCGATCAACGCCACCGAGGCCAGGTCGAAGGCGGCCTCGGGGCGCTGCAGCCCGGCGTGGCTGAGGGCGCGCAGCACGCACAGCCGCGCCTCGCGCCGGTTCTTGTCCTTGGTGTCTTCCTTGAAGCTCAGCAGGGTCTTGCGCAGGAACTCGTCGTACTCGGGGATCGCGACCGAGAACAGCTCCGCGGCGGCCCGCTCCCCGAGGGGCCCGCACTCGGTGAGCACCTGCTCCCGCAGCTGGCGAAAAGCGTCCTGGTCCGCCGTCACGTGCGCGACGGAAGCGACCGCCAACCATCCCAGGACGACCCAGCGCATGGACGTACAACCTGCCTTGCTTTAGGATCTTACACTCTGGTATCCGAGCGTGCAACGCGAGGCAGTGTGGGCGGTTGGGGCGACAAAGCGTATGGGATCGCCGCGGGCGGCCTGCTCGTGGGTTACGCCGGAGTCGGGGTCTGGCAAAAGGCCTCGACCGGGCTCCAGCTGGAGCTGCTCTTGCTCGTGGCCTGTGTGGCGCCCGCGCACCTGGCGCGGCTCTTGGCCTGGCGCGGCGAGCTCCCCCGCCCCCACCCAGCCTGGATCGCCTGCGAAGCCGTGGCGCTCCTCGGCGTCGGCGGCCGCCTGGTGGCCGAGTGGAGCGTGCTCCTCGGGGCGCTGGTGCTCCTCGCCCACGGGGTCGCCGTGGGCCGCCCCGATCGCTCCGCGCCCGCCTGGCTCGCGCGCTGCGCCCAGGGCGCGGTCACCCTCGCCTTCGCGCTCTGCGTGGGGCTCGCCTGGAGCGGGCGCGCCGGCGGCGCGCTCCGGGTCGTGCTCTGCCTGCCCCTCGTGGCGGAGGCCTTCGTGCCCGGGCGGCTCCCGTCGGGGGAGGCGGTCGTGCGGCGCTTCGCGGGCGCGATCGCCTTCGGCGCGCTGGGCTTCGCCCGCGACGGCCTGCTGCGCGAGCTCCCGCTCCCGCCCCTGGTTCCGCTGGCCCTGGTGACCGCGGTCGCGCTGCGCTACCGCGGCGTCTCGTGGGCCGAGCGCCGCAAGGCCACCCGCCGCCTGGTCGTGCGCTTCGTGACCCCCTGCGTGCTCCTCGCGCTGCTGTGGGGCCTCGGCGAGCTGGCCTTCCGCGTCGTCCCCAACCACTACAGCCAGCTCAACTGGGGCTCCGAGGGCAGCTACCACGTGCCCGGAGAGCGTCACGTCTACCGCGGCGCCCACCTGGGGGCCGCGCAGCCGCCCAACGAGGTGCTCTGGAACGCGCACGGCTGGCACGACGTCGACCACGCGCTGCAGAAGCCCGCCGACTGCGTGCGCGTGCTCGTGGTCGGCGACAGCTACGTCGAGGGGGTGCAGGTCCCCTTGGAGTCGCTCTTCCACCGCAGGCTCGAGGCCGGCCTCGCGGCGGTGAGCTCGCGCAGCGTCGAGGCGATCGCCTACGGCTGGGCGGGGTGGGGGCAGCCTCAAGAGCTGGCGGCGCTGACCGAGGGGATCGAGCTCGAGCACCCCACGCGCAGCATTCCCCCCGGCCTCGACTACTCCCCCGATCTGGTGGTGCTCGAGTTCCTCCCCGGCAACGACGTGCGCAACAACAGCGAAGAGCTCGAGCGGCTCGCAGGGGTCGAGGCCACGCGCAGCAGCTTCGCGCGACCCTACTTCTCCTTGGCGGTGCGCTATCGGCTGTGGTTCACCGCGTTCCTCTGCGACAAGCTCGACGGGTTCTTGCGCCGCCTCGGCGGAACGACCCAGCCCCTGGACGTGGGCGTGTGGGAGCGCACCCCCAGCGCGCACCCCGAGCTCTGGGCGCAAGCCTGGGAGCGGACGGAGTCCCTGGTGGGGCAGATCCAGGCCGCGACCCGCGCCCGCGGCGCGGAGCTGGTCGTCGTCGTGTTCAGCTCCCAGGCCGAGCTCCAGGCGGCGGCCGGCGGCCCGCCCGTCCCCGGGCTCGAGCTCCCGCTCGCGGCCCAACGCATGGAGGCGATCTGCGCCGCGCGCGGGATCCCGATCCTGAGGCTGGCCCCCCGCCTCGCCAAGCTCCCCGGCGCCGGCGACGGCACCGTGCACCTCCCCGGCGACGGCCACTGGACCGAGCTCGGGCACCGCGTCGCGGCGGAGGAGACCGTGCGCTTCCTCACCGAGGAGACCGACGTGTGGAAGCGGGTCTCCGCCCGCTGACGCCGGCCCAGCCCGAAACCGGGCGACCACGCGCGGGGCGGCGCGGGCTAGCGGCAGCGAGAGGAGGCGCGGCGGACGCGGTAAGCGTCGCCCGAGCTCAGGCGGTAGACCTTGCCCGCGGCGCGCACGACGGGCTTGCCGCCCTCGCTGTCGATCTCGAGGATCGTGCCCCGGGGCCAGTTGCTGACCACCTGAACGCCGTGCTCGTCCAGCGAGATCAAGCCGTAGAGACCCGTGTTAATCCGACGCTGTTCGCTCATCTGATCCGCCTCGACCGGGCGGTATGCTACCCCGGGTCGCGCGGGCGCGCGACGCCGGAGGAAGGGTTCTTGAACCCGCGCTACGCCCCGATCTACGCCGCCGTCGCCCGGATCCCCCGCGGGCGGGTCTCGAGCTACGGGCGGGTCGCGGAGCTGGCTGGGCTGCCGCGCCGGGCGCGCCTGGTCGGCCGGGCCCTGCGCGAGCTGCCCCCGGGCGCGCCCGTGCCCTGGCAGCGCGTGCTCAACGCGGCGGGCCGGATCAGCCTGCGCGCGGAGTCGGCCGAGCTGCAGCGGGCGCTGCTCCTCGCCGAGGGCGTCGCCTTTCGCGGCGACCGCGTGGACCTCGCCGTCTACGGCTGGCCTTGAGCGCTTAACGCCCTCTCTCGGGTGCGTTATCCTGGGGGCCGAAGGAGGAACCGCCATGTCCCGCCTGCGTTGGTCCTGCGTTCTGATCGCGTGCTCGCCGCTCCTGGGCTGCCCCCAATCGGGGACCCAAGCCCCCGCCAGCGCGCCGCCCGCGAGCGACCCGACCCCGGTCGCCGGGGGGCAGGTTCAGCAGCAGCAACAGACCCCGACCAGCCAGCCCGCCAGCCGCCCGGCCGGACACCCCGGGGGGAGCACCGCGCCCGAGACGCCGGCGGGGCCCCCGCTGCTGTTCTCGCTGAACCCCAAGCGCACGGTGGCCCCGCGGATCGACGTCTCGCTGGAGCGCCTCGCGATCCTGCCCATGACGGCGAAGAACATCGAGGCCGAGCCGATCGACCTCAGCGGTCTGTTCCAACCGACCCGCGACGCGTTCTACGTGGCGATCGTGCTGCGCGTGACCGTCGACGGCAAGCCCTGGACCGAGATCGACGACGGCACGGGGGTCGAGAAGATCGGGCCCTTCGCGCTCGAGCTCCCCGACCAGATCGTGAACATCAGCGGCACCGCGCTCTCCGACTCGGAGCAGCCCGACCTCGCCTACTTCTATCGCGCGCTCACCCCCCCGGTCAGCAAGGCCACCCGCTTCGCGTTCCGCGCGATCCTCGCCCTGGAGGAGGGACACACCCTGCTCGCGCGCTTCAACGACCTCGAGGTCGCGCTGCCCGACCCGGTCACCGCAGAGGGCGACGAGGGAGCGGAGGACGAGGAGCCGGGAGCCGAGGGCGAGGAGCCCGCCGAGGGCGAGCAGCCCGCCGAGGACCCCGCCCCCGCCGACGACGACGGCAAGTAACCCCACCCGGTCCGCCGGGGTCGTATACTCCGCGCTTCACGCCGAGCGAGCCCTCAGGAGAGTCCGTGGAGGCCGAACGTCGATTTTCGCTGCTCGCGGCCGTCGCCCTCGTCGACCAGGAGCTGGCTCCCGCCGAACGCGACGTGCTCTTGCGCTCGGCCGAGGCCCTGGGGCTGCCCCAGGAGCGCGCGGCTCAGATCGTGCAAGACCTCATGCGCGGCAAGCAGCTCGAGGACCTGACCCCGCCCGAGTCGCCCCGGGAGCGGCGCAAGCTGTTCAAGGAGTTCGTGGCGATCGTGCTCGCGGACGGGGTCGTGACCCCCGCCGAGGAGTCGTGCCTGCAGCGCCTGGCGCCGACCTACGGCGTCGACCCCGAGCGGGTGCCCCTGATCCTCGAGCGCGAGGGCAAGAAGCCGAAGATCGCGCTCGAGGCGCCCAAGGCCCCGCCGCGCCGAATCCAGGGCGCGACCAACTGCCCCTCCTGCGGCGCGCCGATCTCGTTCAAGAACGCGCACTCGGTCTCGCGGGTGTGCGAGTACTGCGACACGACCGTGGTCCGCGAAGACGGCAGCGACGTGCTCAAGGACCTGGGCAAGATCAGCCACCTCGGCGAGGACTCCTCGCCGATCCAGGTGGGCGCGCGCGGGACCTGCTTCGGCGTGAGCTTCGAGGTCCTCGGGCGGCTCCAGGTCGAGCACGCGACCGGCTTCTGGAACGAGTGGTACCTCGAGTGGGACGACCACCGCACCGGCTGGCTGGGGGAGGCGCTGGGCCAGTACTTCGTGACCTTCCCCGCCGCGGCCATGGACGACGAGACCCGGCGCTCGCTCCCCGACTTCGACGCGCTGAAGGTCGGCGAGCGGCTGCGCCTGCAGAGCAAGCGCTACGTGGTCACCGAGAAGCGCGTCGCGCGGGTGACCGGCACCGAGGGCGAGACGCCCTTCCGCGTCCATGAGGGCTACACCTTGCCCTACGCCGACCTGCGTCGCGCCGACGACGGCTTCGCGACGATCGACTACTCCGAGAGCCCGCCGCTGGTGTTCACCGGGCGCTGCGTGGGCTGGAAGCACCTGAACCTGCGCGGCTACAGGGAATTCGATGGCTGGTAGCGAGGCGAAGGTCAAGGCCGAGGAGCTGCGCTGCGTCCAGTGCGGAGCGCCCTGGACGCTACGCAGCTTCACGCACGCGACGACGGTGGCCTGCGAATACTGCGGCTCGGTGATCGACGTCTCCGGTGGCTCGTGGAAGGTCGTGCAGGCGGTCGAGGGCGCGCACCAGCTCAAGCCGCGCTACCCGCTCGGCACCCGCGGCAAGCTCGAGGGCGTCACCTGGGAGGTGATCGGCTGGCAGCGGCGCAAGGTCGTCGGCTACCCCGGCGCCTGGGAAGAGCACGTGCTCTTCAACCCCTACGAGGGGGTGCGCTACCTGCTCTACTCCGACGGGCACTGGGCCTGGGTGACCCCGCTCTCCGGGCGCCCCGCGCACTTCGGGCGCAAGGCGACCTGGGCCGAGCAGTCGTTCCGGCACTACACAGGGGGCGAGGTCGCCGTCGACGAGGTGCTCGGGGAGTTCCCCTGGCAGGTGCGCCGCGGCGACCGCGCCAAGACCGACGACTTCGTCGACCCGCCCCACATGCTCTCGAAGGAGACCTCCGAGGGCGAAGAGGTGTGGTCGCGCGGGCGCTACCTCCCGCGGGAGGAGCTCGAGGCCGCCTTCGGCAAGGCCGAGCGCCAGCTGCGCACCCCCCGCGGGGTCTACCTCTGCCAGCCCAACCCCGACGCTGCCTCGATCGCGTGGTACGGGCTGACCCTCGGCGTCGCGCTCTGCGCCTGGCTGCTGCTCACGATCTTCTACGTCTCGAGCTGCGACGGGAAGCTCGTGGGCAACTACGTCGTACCGCGCCAGGGCGAGCTCCAGCGGGAGGTCGAGTTCAAGAGCGGGCGGCGGGTGAGCACGGTCGAGTTCGAGGCCACCGCCGGCGTCGACAACGCCTGGACCTACCTCGACATGGCCCTGATCGGTCCGGTCGGCGAGTCCGAGGTCGGGCGACCGCTGGGCCTCGAGGTCAGCTACTACCACGGGAGCTCGGGGGGCGAGTCCTGGAGCGAAGGCTCGCAGAGCTCGAGCTCGGTGGTCGGCTCGATCCCCAACGGCAAGTACATCCTCCAGGCGCGGCAGCTGCCCGAGGCGCCCTATCAGGGGCCGGTCCAGCTCACCCTGCGGCGTGACGTGGCCCTCGCGCGCTACCCCGTGTTCGCGCTGATCATGATCCTGGTCGTCCCCGCGATCGTGATCTTCCGCTGGTGGAGCTTCGAGAAGCGGCGCTGGTCCGAGAGCGACTACGCATGAGGAGTCCCGCATGACCAAGATCGTATTCCTGTGCTGCCTCGGTCTGGCCGCGGCGACCATGCTGGTCGCGGCGCCAGCGGGCTGGGGCGTGCCCAACGTACGCCCCGAACCGGTCAAGCAAGAGCGGAGCGTCCGCCCGGGCACCCGGCGCACGACGTTCGTATTCCTCGGTTACGGAGGGAAGTAGATCCATGTCCATGTTGTTGTTTCTGGGCGAGGGCAAGCTCGCGCAAGATTGGCTCAACGCCCACCACCTGATCAACTCGCTGGTCTACACCGGGATCGGGCTCATGGCCTTCGCCGTGGCGTTCGTGATCATGAGCAAGGCGATCCCGTTCTCCGTGCGCAAGGAGATCGAAGAGGATCAGAACACCGCGCTGGGGATCATCATGGGCTCGGTGATCCTGGGCCTCGCGATCATCATCGCCGCGGCGGTCCACGGCGGTTGAGCGAGCCGGTCGGAGACCCCGCCCCCGAGGCGGCGGCTTCGCCGGCGTCCGCCGCCTCCACACCTTCGGAGCGCCCCGACGAACCGTACGCGCCGCCGGAGTCGGCGGAGGAGGCTGAGGCTGCGGGCCGCGCCGAGGCGCCGCTGGCGACCACGGCCCTGTTCGCGGCGACCTTCGTGGTCGCGACCTGCGGGCTGGTCTACGAGCTGGTCGCGGGCGCCATGGGCAGCTACCTGCTCGGCGACTCGATCACCCAGTTCTCCCTGGTGATCGGGGTCTACCTGACCTTCATGGGGGTCGGGAGCTACGTCTCGCGCTACCTCAAGGGCAACCTGCTCGCGCGCTTCGTGCAGGTCGAGATCGCGGTGGGCCTGCTCGGCGGGCTGAGCGCCCTGGGGCTGCTCGGGAGCTACGCGCTGCTGGGGGTCGTGCGCCCGCTGCTGTTCGGGATCGTGGCCGCGATCGGGACCCTCGTGGGGCTCGAGATCCCGGTGCTCATGCGCGTGCTCCGCGACGAGCTGAGCTTCTCCGAGCTCGTCGCGCGCGTGCTGGCCTTCGACTACCTGGGCGCCCTCGCCGCGAGCCTGCTCTTCCCCCTGCTCTGCGTCCCGCTGCTCGGCCTGACCCGGACCGCGGTCTTGTTCGGGCTGTTCAACACGGGCCTCGCCTGCGTGCTCTCGCTGACCCTCAAGGAGAGCCTCGGCCCCCGCGCCCGGGGCCTCACCGTCCAGGCGCTCCTCGCCTCGGGGGTCTTGGTCGCGACCTACGTCGGGGCGAACCAGGTGACCCTCGTGTTCGAGGAGCAGCTCTACGAGGGCACGATCCTCTTCCACCGCCGCAGCCCCTACCAGAAGGTCGTGGTCACCCGCTGGCGCGACGACGTGCGCCTGCACCTCGACGGGCACCTGCAGTTCAGCTCCAAGGACGAGTACCGCTATCACGAGGCCCTCGTGCACCCCGCGGTGGCCGCCCTGGGGACTCCCCTGCGCCGCGCGCTCGTGCTCGGCGGCGGCGACGGCATGGCCCTGCGCGAGCTCCTGCGCTATCCGCGGCTCGAGCAGGCGGTGCTCGTGGACCTCGATCCGGAGGTCACGCGCTTGTTCCGCGAAGAGCCGCTCTTGACCGCGCTCAACGCGCGGAGCTTCCACGACCCGCGGGTCGAGGCGATCAACGCCGACGCGCTGAGCTGGCTCGAGGAGCACCCGGACGTCTTCGACCTGATCGTGATCGACTTCCCCGACCCGCGCAGCTACTCGCTCAACAAGCTCTACACCCGCTCGTTCTACCGGCTGGTGCACCGGCACCTGGCCGAGAGCGGGGCCCTGGTCGTGCAGGCGACCTCGCCCTACCTCGCCCCGCACGCTTACTGGTGTATCGCCTCCACGATCGAGGACGCCGAGTTCACCGTGCACCCCTACCACGCGCACGTGCCCTCCTTCGGCGACTGGGGCTTCGTGCTCGCGACCCCTCAAGACCGCGGGCGCCCGACCGCGCTGGCCGCGGTGGAGGGGCTGCGCTTCCTCGACGCCGCCAGCCTCGGCGCGCTGTTCAGCTTCCCCGCCGATCAGCCGCGCTTGAAGCTCGAGGTCAACCGCCTGCACGACCCCGTGCTCGTCGGCTACCACGAGACCGACTGGCGCACCTCGCTGGGGGAGTAGCGACTACTTCGCGGGCAGCCGGCTCAAGCGCGCCTTCGCCAAGCCGTGCTCCATGAAGCTCAGCTGCTGCTCGGCGATCGCGGCTTCGTAGTGCGCGCGCGCCTCGGCGAGCATGCCCGCGCGCTCCGCCTTCCAGCCGAGGTAGAAGTGCGCCTCGCAGAGGTGGCCCGAGGCGTCCGCGCCGTCTCCCTCGGCGCGCGAGAGCAGCTCGGCGGGGGCGAGCTCGCCCAGCCACGCCTGACACAAGGCGCTCGCCCAGTAGCCGCCCGGCTTGTCCGCATACTCGCGCAGGCGCGCGTCGGCGTCTCCTCCCGCGCCGGCGAGGAGCAGCGCGCCGTAGGCGTCGCCGAGCGCGGTGATCTCCAGGTCGTCGAGCGCGTCGCGGTCGCGCCCCAGCGTCAGCAAGACCTCGGCCCGACCCGTCCGGACTTCGGGGTCGTCGGGGCTCACGCTGACCGCGATCGAGTAGTCGGCGAGGGCCTCCTCGACGCGGCCGAGCTCGAACAGCAAGCTGGCGCGGTTGCAGCGCGCGAGGGCCAGGCTCGAGTTGAGCTCGATCGCCTGGCGGTAGTGCTCGAGCGCCTCCTCGGCACGACCCGCCTTGCGGTCGAGCCAGCCCAGGTTGTTGTGGGCCATGGCGTCGCGCGGTTGGAGGGCGAGCACGCGCTCGAAGGCCAGCTTCGCCTGGGCGTCGTCGCCGAGGTCCGAGGCGATCGCTCCGTAGAGGTTCCAGGCGCGGGCGTCCCTGGGGTCGAGCTCGACCGCGCGCTTGGCGTGAGGCTGCGCGCCCGCGGCGTCGTGGAGGGTCATGAACAGCACGAACGCGAGCTTGAAACGCACGAGCTGGTTGTCGGGAGCGTCCTCGACGACGCCCTCCAGGACCTCCACCGCGCCCTTGGCGTCGCCGCTCTGAAGCGTCTTCAGCGCCAGCTCGAAGCGCTCTGCCGGGGAGCTCGCGGGGCCGGGCTGCTCGCCGAAGCCGAAGGTCCGCCCGATCATGAGGCGCAGCAGCCCGACCTCCGGGGACCCTTCGCCGACCCGCTGCACGACCCTGGCGTAGGCCTTTCGCGCGGCGTCCTCGTCGCGCGCAGCCACGTGAACCTGGGTCAGGGTGATCAGCCCAGGGACCCAGGCCGGGTAGGGCTCGAGGGCCGCCTCGACCTGCGCCCGGGCTCCGGGGAGGTCGATCCCTTGAGCGAGGAGCTGGGCGTAGAGCAGGCGCGCCTCCCGCAGGTGGGGCAGGTCGCTGACCAGGCGGCGCAGGGCGTTCTCGGCCTCTTCGCCTCGCCCGAGCTGGATTTGACACAGGGCCACCAGGCGCTTGAGGGCCTTGTCGCCGGTCTGCTCCAGGGCCTGCTGCGCGGCGAGGAGCGCCTTGTCGACTTCGTGCTTGGCGAGCAGCGCATACACCAGGACCTGGTTCCCGAGGGGAGACGTCGGAGCCAGGCCCGAGAGGAAGGCGCCGAGTCGATTCGCGAGCTCGAACTTGCCCGTGCGGGCCGCGGCCATGCCCAGCTGGAAGAGGACGTCCAGCACGGCCTCGACGTGCGACCACACCGTGCTGTCGCCCTCGATCCGCTGGGTCAGGGCCGGAGCCTCCGCGACGATCTCCTCCCAGCGCAGGCGGTTCGCCAGGTCCCCGAGCCGGAGCGCGTGGTATTCGTAGAACCCGACGAGCGCGGGGTCGAGTTCGCGCAGGAGGCGCGTGCTCGTGTCGAGGTCGCCCAGCTCGACCGCTGCCCGGCACCGCACGACCCGCAGGCCTGGGTCGTTGGAGCTCGCGAAGCGCGCGAGCAGCGACTCCGCTTCCGCGAAGCGAGCGCCCCGGAGGAGCTGATCGGCGAGGCGCACGGCGCTCGCGAGGTCCATGTAGTCGGCGTGCGCCACGTTCACGAAGGGTTCGAGGCCCTGGTGCAGGGTCCCGCGCGGAGCCGCGGCCTTCAGGCGCGCGTAGATCACCCGCAGGTAGTCGGCGTGGGTCTCTCTGCCGAGCAGCCCGAGGGCCACGGGGAGCACGCGGTGCTCGTCCCACACGTGGGCCACGTAGCGCATGAGCGCGCGCCGCAGGCGCGCGTCGTCGTGGTCGGGCAGGCGGCTGAGGGCGGTCGCGATCACCTCTGCGCGCACGGCGAGGTCTTGCAGGCGCGCTTGACGCTCGATCAACACCTGATCCCAGCCGCCGTAGTGCAGGTCCAGCCCGGTGGCCTGGGAGATCAGCCTGGACGCGCGGACGTTCGCGAGGGAGCGAGCGGCCTCGAGCGCGGCCGCGTCTTCGGCGCCGAGCGCTTCGCCGGGGGCGAGGGCCCACCAGCGCTCCATGGCCGCGGGCACCCCCAGGACCGAGGGGGCGTCCTGGGGGTCGGTGGGCTGCGGCTGACAGAACTCGCGCAGCCCGTCCAAGGTCGCGTCCTTCAGCTGCTCGTCGAAGCTCTCCAGCTCGGAGACGAGGGCGTCGACCCACTCGGGCGAGGGGGTCCTGCTCAGCTCGAACACGGCGCGCTCGCGCCACCCGGGGCGCTGTTCGGCGTTGCGGAGTGAGGCCAGCACGGCCCGCGCCCGCGTGACGGGCTCCAAGCGGACCTCTTCCAGGCGCTCTTGCTCGACGCGCACCTCCGTTGCCAGGACCTCGGTGTCGCGGGCCAGGCTCAGCGCGCGCTCGGCGAGGGTCAGCTGTCTGCCGTCGATCGCGGCGGCGGCGAGGGCCAGGGCGGCCGCGCAGCTCGCGCGCTTGGCCTCGGGGTCGTCTCCCGCCACCGCCGCCCACTGCTGGGCGGCGCTGAGCGCGTCGAGCGCCGCCGCGAGGCGCGCCTCGACCCCCTCGGGCTGCGCGCGCTCCAGCGCGTCGCGGGACGCCTGGGCTTCGCCGCGGAGCTGGTCGATCAGGGTCGCGCGCGCCTCCTGCTGCGCCTTGCCGCGGGCGTCGAGCACGTAGACCCCGCCGCCGAGGCCGCCGAGCACCAGCAGCGCGCTCGACACGGCGAGGGTCCAGGCGACGCCGCGGTTGCGCTTGGCCCACTTGCGCGCGCGGCCGAGGGCGCCGGTGGGGCGGGCCTCGATCGGCTCGTCGGCGAGGTAGCGCGCGAGGTCGTCGGCCAGGGCCTGGGCCGTCGGGTAGCGCGCGTCCTGCTCCTTCTCGAGGCAGGTCATGCAGATCGTCTCGAGGTCGGCGTCGACGCCCTTGACCTTCTTGCTCGGCGGCACGACCTCCCGGGTGAGCACCGCGGTCAGGACGTTGGCCAGGGTCTGGCCGCCGAAGGGCGCCTCGCCGGTGAGCGCGTGGTAGAGGGTCGCCCCCAGGGAGTAGACGTCGCTGCGGCGGTCGATCAGGTCGGTCTCGCCGCCCGCTTGCTCGGGGGGCATGTAGGCCGGGGTGCCCATGACGTTGCCGGCCACGGTCAGGGTCTTGGCCTTGCCCCCCACGTCCTTGGCCAGGCCGAAGTCGGTGAGGAAGGGCGTCTCGTCGCTCTCGCGGATCAGCACGTTGTGGGGCTTGAGGTCGCGGTGCAGGACGCTCGCGCGGTGCGCGTGGGCCAGGGCCTCGGCGAGGGGCAAAAGCAGCGTCGCGGCCTCGCGCGAGGTGAGCTGTCCGCGCTGTTGGATCCGCTCGAGCAGGCTGGGGCCCTCGATGAAGTCCATGGCGAAGTAGTAGCGCCCGCGCTGGTCGTAGCCGTCCTGGTAGATCCGCACGATGTTCGGGTGCTGCAGGCGGCTCGAGACCTGGGCCTCGAGCTTGAAGCGCTCGAGGGCCTCGACGGAGACGTCGGTCCCCGGGAGCAAGAGCTTGAGCGCGACGAGGCGCTCGAGGGTCGGGTGCCGGGCGAGGTAGACCACCCCCACGCCGCCGCGCGCGATCTCGCGCACGACCTCGAAGTCTCCGACCCGCTCTCCGCCGCCTTGGGGTCCCGAGCGCGACGCCGAGGTGGCGAGCGAGTTCTCGATCCCCGCCCGATCGCGCGGGGCCTGCTCGCCGAACGGCGGCGGGGGCGCCTGGACGGTGGGCGCTACGGCAGCGCCCGGCCGCTGCAGGGTCTCCCCGTCGGCGAAGCGCGGGGGGCCGGTCTGGATCGTCGGCGCGACCCCCGACCCGTCCTCGAACTGGGGAGGAGGGGCGTTGACGGTGGGCGCGACCGCCCCTGCCGGCCAGGACCCCGACGGGGGCTGGGCGCGCTGCGCGGACTGGTAGACCTGCACCAGCAGGGCGCGTTGCTGAGGGGCGAGGGTCGGCGCGAGGGCCGCCAGCGCGTTGGGCGCGCGCCCCGCCGCGGCGGCTGCGCGCGCGTGGGCGACCTGCTGCGCGCTGACGACGCGGTGCGCGACGGCGTAGTTCAGCGCGCGCTCTTCGGGGGTCTCGGGAGCCACGGGGGCACTATGGCTCGCGGGGGACCCCCAGGCCACCGGACCTGGCGAGCTCCGCGCTGACCCGCCGCCCGGCCTCAGCCCGCCTCGCCCGCGAACCCACCCCAGGCTTGCTCGGCGACCGCCCACAGCACGAGGGAGCCGGCGCCGACGGTGGCCACGCCGGCGAACAGGCTGGCGTCGCCGAAGGCGTCGGCGAGGCGGCCGCAGAGGGGGGTCAGGCAGAGCTCGGACAGGCTCCAGAGCGCGGTGAAGAGGGTCAGCGCGGAGCCGCGCCACAGGGGGTCGACGCGGGTCACGACCTGGCTGGTCAGCACGGGGAAGCAGTAGCCGTGGCCGACGCCCGCGAACAGGCCGGCGAGGAGGAAGCCCGTGGTGGTGAAGGCCTGGGTCGCGATCACGAAGCCGACGCAGTAGCAGCCGAGCGCGGGGGCCACGAGGTTGTGGGGGCCGATCCGGTCGGGGATCCGGCTGCCGAGCAGGCGCACGGTGATCGCGCCCCCGGCGTAGGTCAGCCACACCGCCGCGGAGTTCTCGATCCCGCGGGCGTCGGCGCTGACCGTGGCGAAGGTCATGAACACGGCGACCAGCGAGGAGAACACCACGCTCGCGAGCCACACGGGCACCAGCTGACGCACCGCGAGGGCCTTGAACACGCTGGGGCGCACCACGCCGGGGCCGCCCTGGGCGAGGGGCTCGCGGAGGAAGAACACCGGGATCAGCGAGGCCAGGATCACGAAGCCGAGGAGCGGGAAGTAGAGACGCAGCTCCGGGGGGTCGAGGCCGAGGTTCTGCACCAGGGGGTTCACGACCATGGGGAGCAGCCCCGCGATCCCGAACAGCGCCAGGCCCTCGGTGCGGCGGTGGGTCGGGATCAGGTCCGAGGCGAAGGCGAAGTAGCTGGAGAACAGCGCCCCCGCGCCGACGCCGTAGAGGAAGCGCGAGACCCACAACGCGGGGCCGAGCGTGTCGACGAAGACCATGGACTCCATGCCCGCCACCAGGCACACCGTCCCCACGATCAGGGTCGGGCGGCGACCCCAGCGGTCGAGGGCGACGGCCACGAAGGGCCGGCAGGCGAGGCCGGCGAGGGCTGGGAGCGACTGCTGCAGCCAGCCGATCTGCGCGCGGGTGGCGCCCAGGTGCTCGAGGTAGAGCGGGAGCAAGAGCATGGAGCTGTAGCCCAGCGCTTGCAGCAGCTGACCGCTGATCAGGATCAGGAAGGCGGGGGTGAACAGGCGCTCGGAGCCCGGGGTCGGCGAGGTCAAGCGGGCAAGTCTACTCGGGGCAGGGGCTTCCGCGAACGCCCGGGATCGGAGCGGGGGTGCTGCGTCCCCTGGGATTCCGCTCCGTCAGGCGTTAGGCTGATCCGAGCAGCGGGGTTGGCCCCCCAGAGGGAGACGGTGCATGGCGGAGCTTGACGAGGAGACCCTCTCTCAAATCACCGCCCACGTCTTGGAGTCGATCTGGGCGCACCTCGAGGAGCAAGGCCTCGAGGGCTTTCCGGCCCGCGTGGTCGCGGAGGCGCGGGACTCGCAGCACCTCACGGGCGAGCGGATCGAGGCCCTCGAGGCCAAGCTCGCCGGCCTCGACGGCGGGAGCTCCGGCGCGGGCGGAGACCTGGAGCAGCGGCTGAGCGCGCTGGAGAAGCGGGTCGCCGCCCTCGGCGAAGGCCCCGCGGGGCTCGGCGCGAAGGTCGACGAGCTGATCGAGGAGAAGCTCGAGGACCTCGACCTCGAGGCCCTCCGTGACCGCGTGCTGAGGTCGGTGCGTTCGCGGTTGGGCGACGACGCGGGCGGCTCGGGCTCCCCGGACCTCGGGCAGCTCAAGCAGGAGCTCAAGCAAGAGCTCAGCGAGGAGCTGGGCGCGGTCGGCGCCACCGCGGCCACGGTCAGCGAGGGCGCTTCGCCGAACCGCGAGGAGCTGATCAAGCTGCTCGACCTGGAGAAGATCGCGCGGCGCCTCGAGCACATGGCGATCCACCCGGTGCTGAAGGCGATCGACCAGCGCATGAAGTCGGCGAACCTCGACGAGGTCGCCGAGGAGGCCGCGGAGAAGGCGATCTCCAAGCGCTTCAGCAGCGACCTGCTCGAGCAGGCGAGCGGCCAGGGGGCCGTGGCCGAGGACCTCGACGGCAAGCTCAAGCAGCTCGAGGAGCGGCTGCTCGAGCGGATCGAGGAGCAGAGCGCGCTGGGCGGCTCTGCGGGCGGCATGCTCCAGGACGAAGAGGGAGAGCCGATCCGGCTCACCGAAGACCGGCACTTCCTCGCCCTCGCGCGCGAGGTCAAGACCTTGCGCGACTCGTTGAACCTGGTGGAGATGTTCAACTCCCGCGAGTTCAAGGAGATCTTCGATCGCCGGATCAACCAGGTGATCAGCTACCTGCGCAACGACGCGATCCCGAGCGCGGTCAAGAAGGCCCTGCAGCAGGCTTGAGCCGCGCTCCGCGGCGCCTGCTCAACGCAGCGCGCGCGGATCCCGGCGCTCGATCGCTTCGCGCAGGCCCTCCAGCTTGGGCTCGAGCTGGTCCTGGGGCGCTTCTGGCCGCGCTTGGAGCCTCCTTAGGAGCTCGGCTGCCTCGTCCCAGCGACCGAGGTAGGCGCAGGCCTTGGCCTTCTCCAGGAGCTGCAAGGGGGTTGCGGAGCCCAGCCGCTCGAGGGCTTCGACCTCGCGAACGATCGCCTCGGGGTCGCCGCGGCGCAGGTGCGCGTAGAGCCGAACGACGCGGCCGCGGGCTATCAGGTCGGCTGGCGCGACCTCGAGCCAGCGCGCGTCCAGAAGGGCGAGCGCTAGCTCCGGCTCTCCGAGGTTGTCCGCCGCGAGGACCGCGGCCTGCGCGCGGACCTTGGCGTCCTTGGTCCCGGGGTCCAGCTCGGCGAGGGCACGCAGCGCCTCATGCGCGCGGGCCGGCCGCGTCGGCTCCTGCCGGTAGTAGGCGAGCGCGAGGGAATAGAGCGCGAAGGCGTCGGGGGCTCGAGCCACCTGCGTCGCAAAGCGCTCGGTGAGCTCGCGCGCGGGCTCGCTCGTCGCTGCGGCGGGCCTGGCGCCGTTTCGGGTCAAGCACGCCAACAGATCGCCGTGCTCCCTGGCGGACAGAGGGCGCTCGAGGGCCCAGGAGAGCAGCGCCGCCGTCAGCTGGGCGTCTGCGTCCACGCTGTCTGAGTCGACCAGTGTGTCCAGGATCCGGAGCACGTTCCTCCACGCGAGCAGCTGCACCTGCTGCCGGTCTGGGGAGGGCAAGGCGTCGCACTCCGCGCGGATCGCCCGCAACGTGCTGAGGAGGCGTTGCAGGTCCTCCGCCGACGTGACCTGGGCCTCCCTCAGCGCGCCAAGCTTCTCTCGCCACCCGCGCAGGGTCGGGGCGTCGGTGCTGGAGGCGAGGCGGGGGTCGGGGGCCGGGTAGCCCGGGGCGGGTGGGAGCATTTGCTCCTGGGCGGCGATCGCCTCGCCCAGCAAGCGGAGCTCGGAGCTCAGCTCGGGACCCTCGCTCGGGGGCGCCGCGCGGAGGCGCTCGAGCTCAGCCCGCGCTTCTGGCCAGCGACCCAGGGCTACGAGGGCCCAGGCTCTGTGCGCCCCGACCGAAACCCCAGCCTGCTCCAACGCGGTGACGTCTTTCAGGTAGCTGTCCTCGATCGAGAACCCAAGCGCACGGTGGGCGGCCAAGCGCACGAGCAGCGCCTCGCGCCCAAGGTCCGCCTCGACGTCGGGTCGGGATGGTTGCAGCGTGCTGAGGCACAGGGCTGGCTCCCTGAGCGTGAGCGCCACCTTCGCAGCCCGGAGGCGGGCCTCGTCGGAGAGGTCGGGGCGGCGCAGGAGTTTGCGGAGCGCGCCCAGGGCAAGGGTCGCGCGGCTGGGCTGCCTCGAGAGCAGCGTGGTCAGGATCAGGTCTTCCTCGAGCGAGGCAGGAGGCGACTGGAGCGCTTGCTGCAGCAGGGTAGCCAGGTCCAACCCCGGCCGGTTCTCGACCCACTCGCGCCGGGCGCGGCTCAACACGGCCGCGACCTCGACCAGCCGGGCTCTGTCCTGGTCGGCGAGGTCGAGCACGAGCTCGAGGAGGAGCGCGGGCGCCTGGGTGGCGTCCCCGAAGCCCGGATCCGCGCTGAGGGCGATCAGGTTCTGCCGGGTGAGCTCCCACAGCCTCTCTCGCGTCAGCGCAGCCTCCTCCGTGTCGGCCAGCCGGCAGGCGTCGTCGGCCTCCCGGAGGCGCTGCACGAGCTGCTGGAGCTCGTCCACCGTCCGCACCGGGGGCATGCTCTGCAGCCCTTCGAGCACTCCCCCCAGGGTCACGGAAGGCGCTTGGTTCGCGAGCGCCGACGGCTCGGGGGAGAGGGGGGGCGCAGGGGGGTCGCGGCGGGGGTTCGACCAGGCGAAGGTCGCGAGGCCAGCCGCGCCGAGGGTCAGGGCGAACGCACCCGCGGCGGCGAAGCGCCGGGACAGCCCCTGCTCCGTCGGCTCGTTCAGGGCCGCGCGCAGGGCGATCGCGCTCGGGTAGCGGGCGCGCGGGTCCTTGGCCATGCCGCGCGCGCACACCGCGTCGAGCCACTTGGGGACTCCGCGGACCTGGGCCCGGGCCGACGGGGGCGCCTCCTCGAGCACGGCGCGGAGCGTGGCCAGCGGGGAGTCGCGCCGGAAGGGGTCGCGTCCGGTGAGCGCGAAGTAGAGCGTGGCCGCGAGGCCGTAGGTGTCGGTGGCCGGGCCGAGGCGCTCGCGCTCGTTGGCCGCTTGCTCCGGCGCTGCGTAGTCGAGGGTGCCCAGGATCCCCGCCTGGGTGCGGGTCAGGGAGTCGAGGTCGCAGGGCTTCACGAGGCCGAAGTCCGCGAGCTTCGCGCCCTCGCGACCGAGGAGCACGTTGTCGGGCTTGACGTCGCGGTGCAGGAGCTGCAGCTCGTGGGCGGCGCCGAGGCCCGCGGCGACCTCGCGCAGGACGCGCGTCGCGGTGCGCCAGGGCAGCGGGCCCTCGCGCTCGACGCGCTGGCGGAGGGTGGCTCCCTCGACGAGCTCGAACACGATGAACGGCTCGGGGCCCTGGAGCTGGGCGTCGAGCACGGCCACGAGGTTCGGGTGGGCGACGCCGCGCAGGGCGAGGGCCTCGCGCCGGAAGCGCGCGACGAGCTCCAGCTCGCCCAGGGCCGCGGGGAGCAGGCGCTTGAGCGCGACCTCGCGCCCGCTCGGGCCGTGGCGGGCGCGGAAGACCTGCCCCATGCCGCCGCGGCCGAGCTCGCCCAGGAGGGTGTAGCTTCCCAAGTGCCCGTTCACCCCCGCAGTGTGACCGGACGGGCGCGCTCGCGCAGCAGGACGCCGACCTGCTAGGCCTTGACCTTGGCGCCCGCGAGGACCTCGGCGATCCGGCCCACGCCTTCGCGGATCTGATCCTCGGCGAGGGCGTAGGAGAGCCGCAGGTGCGCGTCGGCGCCGAAGGCGCCGCCGGGGACGCAGCCCACGTAGGCCCGCTCGAGGAGCAGGGTCGAGAGGTCCAGCGAGTCCTTGATCGTGACCCCGTCGATCTCGGCGCCGTAGTAGCTCGAGACGTCGGGGAAGGCGTAGAACGCGCCCTGGGCCTCGGGGACGGTGACCCCGGGGATCGCGCGCAGGGCCTCGAGCATGACGTCGCGCCGCGCGGCGAAGGCGTCGCGCATGCGCGCGGCCTCGGCGTCGCCGCCGCGCAGCGCGCCGGCCGCCGCGGCTTGGGCGATCGTGCACGCGCCGCTAGTGGACTGGCCCTGGATCTTCCCGGCGGCCTTGATCACGTCCTCGGGGCCGACGCAGTAGCCGATCCGCCAGCCGGTCATGGCGTAGCTCTTGGAGACGCCGTCGACGAGGATCACGCCCTCGGCGACGCCGGGGTGATCGACGGAGACCGCGCTCCTGTGCTCGGCGCCGCCGAACACGAGGGCGCCGTAGATCTCGTCGGAGATCACGGTCACGCCCTTGTCGAGGGCGATCCGGACCACCGCCTCGACGTCGGCGGGGTCGGCCACGGCGCCGGTCGGGTTGCAGGGCGAGTTGAGGATCAGGGCCTTGACCCGCGGGCCGAGGGCGGCGTCGACCGCGGCGGGGTCGAGGCGGAAGCCGTCGCTGGCCCGGGTCGGGATCGGCACCGAGAGCCCGCCCGCGAGCTGGACCATGGCGGGGTAGCTGACCCAGTAGGGGCTGGCGAAGGCGACCTCGTCGCCCGGGTCGACGAGGACCTGCAGCAGGTTGTAGAGCGTGTGCTTGGCCCCGTTGGAGACCAGCACGTGCTGGGGCCCGTAGGTCCGTCCGGTGGTCTGGGCGACCTTGTCGACGATCGCCTTGCGCAACGACGCGGTGCCGGGGACCGGCGGGTAGTGCGTGTCGCCGGCGTCGATCGCGGCGCGCCCGGCGTCCATGGCCGCCTGGGGGCTGGTGAAGTCGGGCTCGCCGACCGAGAAGTTGATCACCGGGTGTCCGGCGGCCGCGAGCTCGTTCGCTTTGGCGCTCAGCGCCAGGGTCTGACTGGGCGCCAGCTCGCGCACCCGTTGAGCCAACCGTGCCATGGGGTCCTCCTCCGCAGGGCGGGAGTCTACCGCGGAGTCCTGCCGGGGATAGGGGAGAGGAGCTGGGAATCCTCGGCCGAGACCGCCGCGACCACGAACCCGTGCGCCTGGGTGAAGGCCGCCTGGCGGTTCACCGCGGCCCAGTCGAGCTGCCCGTCGGGGGTCTTGGGGATCTGCTTGCCGAATCGGACGGCCACCTCCTTGGGGTCGACGAGCTGCTGAGCCTCCTTCCAGCGGCCCAGGTGGACGTAGGCGCAGGCGCGACCCAGGTAGGGGATCCAGGAGCTGTCGAACTTGCCCTGCTCGACCATTTCGGCGAGCCAGTCTTCCCCGCGTCCCAGCCGCTTGGACGCGAAGCCCTCGATCAGGACCGCCTTCCAGCGAAAGAGGTCGGGGACGCGACCGTCGCGGAGCGGGCGGACGAGCTGCAGCGCGAGCTCGGGCGACCCTGCCTCGAGGGAGGCCTTCGCCGCGGAGACCCGCACGTCGGGGCCGAGCTTGGGGAGGCGGAGGCAGGTCTCGAGCAGGGCCCGGGCCTGCTCGAGGTCAGGCGGCTCTTGGCGCGCGCAGAGCGCGGCGAGCTGGGTGAGCTGGTAGCCGTAGGTGAGGTCAGCCGGGTGCAGGGGCGTCGCCGACGCCCGCGCCGTGAGCGCGCAGAGCTCTTCGGGGGGGAGCCACTCGGGGTTGATCGTGTAGGCCTGCTGGACGAGGGACCACAGCAGCTGGGGCTCCGCGGGCGGGTCCTCCGCGCGGGCGAGGTAGCGGAGCAGGAGCACGCCCTCGACCTGGGTGAACTCCAGGCCCTCCGGATCCCGGAGCAGGGTCCTCAGCGCGTTGGCCGCGATCGCGTAGCCGCGCTGGACGAACACGTCGCGGTCGAGCAGGTTCTCGATCTGCGCCGCCGTGGTGCTGCGCAGCTCCTCGAGCGCCTCGAGGAAGGCCCGGGTCTTCTCCGGCGAGGAGAGCGGGCTGCTCAGCAGCCGCAAGCGCTTGAGGGGTTCGGCGGTGCTCGGGTTCGCCTCCAGGCGCGCGCGGCTCCGCAGCCGCAGCCCCAAGTCGAGCGCCGCGTCGGCCCAGGAGAGCTGGGGGTCGGCGTCTGCCTCGAGCAGCGCCGCGGCCTCCAAGAACTTCTCCTGGTGCTCGAGCTGCGCGACCTGCCGGCTCAGCTCGAGGGGGAGGATCAGCCGCGCCCAGGGGTTCTTGGGCACGAAGGCGGGCGGCGCCGGGGGGGCGATCACGGCCGGGGGCTCAGCGGGAGGGGGAGGCTCGGTCGTCGCCGGGGGCTCGGGGCGCGCTCCCGGGGGCGAGGGGGGCCCGTCTTGGGTCGCCGGCGCGCCGACCTTCAGCGCCTCGAGTCCGAGGGCGACGGCGCCGCACAGCAGGGCCAGGGCGAGCAGCGCGAGGCCGAGGTGTGCGCGGGTGAGCTGCGGGGCGACGAGGTCCGACGCGAGGCCGGCCTCCAGCGCCGCGCGAAAGGCCTCGGCGCTCCGGTAGCGCTGCGCGGGGTCCTTGGCCATGCCGCGCCTGCACACCGCGTCGAGCCACTCGGGGACCGTCGGAGCGTGCTCGCGCGCCGAGGGCGGCGGCTGCTCGAGCACGGCGACCAGGGTGGCCACGGTCGTCGGTCCCCAGAAGGGCGGCTTCCCGGTCAGCGCGTAGTAGAGGGTCGCGCTCATGCCATAGACGTCGGTGCTCGGCGACCAGGCGCCGCGCTCGGCCGAGGTCTGCTCGGGGGAGAGGTAGCTCGGGGTGCCCATGACGCTGCCCGAGCGCGTGAGGGTCTGCTTGTCGAGGACCTTCACCAGCCCGAAGTCCGCGAGCTTGGCGCCGCCCTGGCCGAGCAAGACGTTGTCGGGCTTAACGTCCCGGTGCAGGGCGCCGTGGGCGTGCACCGCGGTGACGCCCGCCGCGACGTCGAGCAGGAGCCGCACCGCCTCGACCCAGGGCAGGGGCCCGTCGCGTTCGACCAGCGTCTTGAGGGTCCCGCCCTCGACGAACTCGAAGACCACGTAGGGCCGGGGTGGGCCTATGTGCGCGTCGAGGATCTGCACGAGGTTCGGGTGCGTGACCCCGTCGAGCGCGGTGGCCTCGCGGCGAAAGCGCTCGAGCTGATCGACGTCGACGTTGGGGTCGAGCAGGGTCTTGAGCGCGACGGTCCGTCCGTCTCGGGTGTCGCGCGCGCGGAGCACGATCCCCATGCCGCCGCGGCCGAGCTCGGCTTCGAGCGCGTAGGGGCCGAGCTGGCTCACCGGTCGGCCTGGTCTGCGGGCTGGGGGGGCGCCGGGATTCGGCTCCTGAACTGGCGCAGGGCGGGGATCAGGTCCTCGTGCCGCGCGCTGAGCGCCTCGGCGCGCTGGAACCAAGCGTCGAAGGCCTCGCTCGGCAGGAGGCTCGCCGCTCGATCGCTCGAGAAGGCCCCCAGGTAGGCCCGCAAGCGCTCGGCGGGCACGTCCGCGAGCC
>JAGQRJ010000045.1 GCA_020425635.1 Planctomycetota bacterium
CGCCGCGAGCGAGGCGCAAGCGACAGTGTGTACCCGGCCGCAGGCCGGGTCTCACTGTCTTGAACAACACTGCTGGCCGCACTTCGAATCCACGAGCGGAGCGAGTGGTGAGAAGTGCGGGCTAGCCGCGCGCCGCGCGCAGCGCTTCGAGCGCGTGCGCGAAGGCCTCGTATTCCTCGCGTCCGTAGAGCACGTAGCGCACGAGCTCGACCTCGGGGTGGTCGTCGAGGAAGGCCGCGATCGTGCCAAGCCCGATCGGGGCGGCTTCGGCGAGCGGGTAGCCGTACACGCCGCAGGAGATCGCGGGGAAGGCCACCGAGCGCGCGCCGGCGGCGGCGGCCACCTCCAGCGCGCGTCGGTGGGCGCTGGCGAGCAGATCGGCCTCGGCACCGTCGTGCGCGCCGTAGATCGGGCCGACGGCGTGGACCACACAGGTCAGCGGCAGCGCCCCGGGGGCGGTCGCGACCGCGTCTCCGGTCGGGCAGCCACCGACCTCTCGGCAGGCGGCGAGGAGGTCGGGGCCTGCCGCGCGATGGATCGCGCCGTCGACCCCGCCGCCACCCAAAAGCCCTGAGTTTGCTGCAGTTACGAGGGCGTCGAGGGGTTGGTCGAGGATGTTCCCCCGCACGAGTTCGAGCTTGCTCGAGCCGCAGGGAAGGCTTGAGTCGGTCACGCTGACCCGCTTTCTTGCAGGGGATCCCCAATCTTCGCCGAAATCGCCTAAGCTCTTGCACCAAGGCGGGGGCGACCCTACTATACGCCCCCCATAAACCCTGGAGCCCAGAGGAAGATCCGTGAAGAAGAGGATCCGTAAGAGCTCGTTGATCCGCAAGAAGCGGCACGGGTTCCGCTCCAAGCCGCGCAGCCACATGCCCCGCGGTAAGAAGCTGAAGAACGTCAAGTCGATGCTTCGTGCCCGCCGCAAGCGGCGTGCGACGGCGAAGGCCTAAGTTACGTCTCCGGTCCTGGGACTGGAGTACCTCGGTAGGGCCCGCAGCCAGCGACCAGCGGCTACCGGTCCGTACGCCTAGCGCCTCGCCTCGGAACTCATGCTGAACCTCTTGGACCGACGGCTGCTCGTGGTCAGCGGCAAGGGCGGGGTCGGCAAGACCATGATCTCGGCCGCCCTCGCGCGGCTCGCCGTCGCGGCGGGCAAGCGCGTGCTGCTCGTGAACATGGAGGGCCAGGGACGGACGGCCCAGCTCTTCGGGGTGCAGGCGATCGGTCCCGAGCCGCTCGAGTTGGAGAGCGGCCTGTGGGCCTGCCTGCTCGATCCCAAGGCCGTCGCCTTCGACTTCATTTTGCGGCAGCTGCGCGTGCGTCGCCTGGTGCGGCACATCGTCGAGAGCAACCTCTTCGACAGCTGGTTTCGCGTCTCCCCTGCGATCAAGGAGATGATCTGCCTGGGGAAGGTGTGGTCCTTCACCGAGGAGAAGAGTCGCTGGCGCAAGACCCCGGTGTGGGACCTGGTGGTGTTCGACGCCCCAGCCACGGGCCACGGCCTGGGGCTGCTGCAGCTGCCCGAACAGGCGAGCAAGCTCCTCCTGGGGCCGATGCGCACCAGCGCCCTCGAGGTGCAGGCGATGCTCGAAGACCGCGCGCGCACGGGCACGGTGCTGGTGACGCTGCCCGAGGACCTGCCGGTGAACGAGGCCTTGCACTTCCACCGCGAGCTGACCGGGACCCTCGGCATGCAGCTCGACCTGCTGGTGCTCAACATGGCGTTCCCCGACCGCTTCGGCGGGGCCGAGCCCCCGCTCGAGGACGTGCTCGGCTCTCCTGCGGGGCGTCGCGCCCTCGACCGTCTATTGGGGCCGGGCGGGGCCGAGCGCGCGGCGGCGCTCGACGCGGTGCGGGCCTCGTGGGCCCGCGGCGAGCGCACGCGGCGCTACGCGGCTCAGCTCGCAGAGGGGACGGGTCAGCCGGTGACTCGGGTGCCCTTCGTGTTCGCCGAGCGCTTTGGGCTCGAGGAGCTGCGTCAGGTGCAGCAGACCCTCGCCCACGGGCTGGGGGGCCCCGCATGAGCGACCCCCTGGAGCGCTTGCTGCGCGAGCAGCGCGTGGTGATCTGCTGTGGGTCCGGCGGCGTGGGCAAGACCACGACCTCGGCGACCCTCGCGCTCAAGGCTGCGCTCCTCGGGCGGCGGGCGGTCGTGTGCACGATCGACCCGGCTCGCCGCCTGGCGAACTCCCTCGGGCTCAGCGAGCTCGGCAACGAGGTCGTCCAGGTCGACGCGGCGCGCTTCGCCGAGGCGGGCGTCGAGGTCGAGGGCGCGCTGTTTGCCTTGATGCTCGACACCAAGCGCACCTTCGACCGCCTGATCGAGCGCTACACCACGGACCCCAAGCGGCGCGAGGCGATCCTCAACAACAAGTTCTATCAGCAGATGAGCAACACCGTGGTCGGCTCCAGCGACTACATGGCCATGGAGAAGCTCTACGAGCTGAGCGAGGAGGGCGACTTCGACCTGATCGTGCTCGACACCCCGCCGACCAAGCACGCCCTCGACTTCCTCCAGGCCCCCGAGCGCATGAAGCGCGCCTTCGATCGGAGCACCCTCGAGATCTTCCTCCGCCCCTGGGCCGAGGCCGGGAAGCGCTCGTTCGGCTTCATCGGGCGCGCCCTGGGGAAGGTCGTGAACAAGGTCGACGCCTTGATCGGGGTCGGGTTCGTCAAGGAGCTGGCCGAGTTCTTCCAGGCCTTCGAGGGGCTCTACGACGGTTTCCGCACCCGCGCCGACCGCGTCGACGCCTTGCTGCGGGACGCGCGCACGAGCTTCGTGGTCGTGACCGCGCCGCAGCCGCTGCCCCTCGAGGAGGCCGGCTACTTCTGCGACAAGCTGCGCGAGTTCTCGATGGACCTCTCGGCGGTGGTGGTCAACCGCGTCGAGCAGAGCTGCCTCGGCGACCCCAGCGACCTGCGCGCGCGGATCGACGCCGCGGGCCACGAAGCCGAGCTCGAGGCCGCGGTGACCGCCGCGGGGGTCGAGGCCGACCCCCTGCTCCCCGCGGCGCTCAAAGCCCTGCTCGACCAGGAGCGCCTGGCCAAGGGCGACCGCGAGCGGATCGAGGCCTTCGCCGCGGGCCCGGCCCGGGGCGTCCACCTGCGCGAGGTCCCCCGCTTCACCCACGACATCTACGATTTGAGCGGCCTGTTGACCCTTTCGGGGGAGTTGTTCGGAGCGCGCGCATGAGCCCACCCCGCCCCCGCAAGCTCCTGCGCGCCTCGCTCAAGCGGGTGCTGGTGATCGCCTCGAACTACAAGCCCGCGGCCCAGGACGTGGCGCGGGCCGTGGTTGCGTGGCTGACCCAGGCTGGGATCGAGGTCTTGCCCGACTACGACGGGACCCTCGACCTGAGCAAGGTCGTGAAGGACGTCGACCTCGCGATCTCCGTGGGCGGCGACGGCACCATGCTCAGCGTGGCCCGGCGCATGGGGCCGGCCCAGGTGCCGACCATGGGCCTCAACCTGGGCAAGCTCGGCTTCCTCGCCGAGTTCACCGAGCGCGAGGTCCGCGAGTGGATCGCGGGACGCAAGGACCTCAAGCTCGAGATCAACCATCGCATGCGACTGCGCTGCTCCGTCACCCGCGACGGCGAGGAGATCATTCACTACGCGCTCAACGACGCCGTGATCGCGCAGGGCGTGTTGACCCGCCTGATCACGCTCTCGATGAAGGTCAACGACGCCCACGCGATTCGCTACCGCGCCGACGGCGTGATCGTCTCGACCCCGGTGGGGTCGACGGCCTACTCGCTCTCCCTCGGCGGTCCGATCCTCACGCCGGGGCTGAAGGCGTTCATCGTGACCCCGGTCGCCCCCCACGCGCTGACGAACCGCCCGATCGTGATCAGCGGCGACAAGCGGCTCGCGCTGCGGGTCGACACGCCGGTGGACGAGGTGGCGCTGGTGATCGACGGCCACGAGCGCGTCCCGCTCGCCGAGGGAGTCGCGGTCCACCTGCGCCGCGCGCAGCGGGACTTCCTCGTCGTCTCTCCCGCGCAGCGGTCGTACTTCGACCTCCTGCGCACCAAGCTCGGCTGGGGTGAGAACCCGCGGCTGAGCACCCCCGAGGAGGTCGTATGACCCTGGCTGGCAAACCCGCGAGCGCGTCGCGGACCGAGCTCGCGGAGCTGATGATGCCTCAGCACGCGAACATCCTGGGCAAGGTGTTCGGCGGGACGATCCTCGCGCTGATCGACAAGGCCGCCGGCGCCTGCGCGATTCGCCACGCCGGGAAGGTGTGCGTCACCGCGCAGTTCGATCGGGTGACCTTCTACGCCCCGATCGAGATCGGGGAGCTGGTGCAGATCCTGGCCAGCGTGAACTACGTCGGGCGCACCTCCATGGAGGTCGGGGTCAAGGTCCTCGCCATGAACCCGCGCACCGGGACCCAGCGGCACACGAACACCTGCTACGTGACCATGGTCGCCCTCGACGACGCTGGGGAGCCCACCCCGGTCCCGCCCCTGGTGCTGGAGACCGACCTCGATCGGCGGCGGCACACCGCGGCCCAGCGCCGGGTCGTGGCGCGACGCGAGCTGCGCCAGGCAGAGCTGGCAGACGCTTCGCCGAACTGATCCCCGCCGCCCAGGAGGGGCCCATGGCCGAGCGCTCGCTCGCGGAGTTCAACGATCGCTGCGGCGTCCCGGTGCAGCGGGCGGCGCGCGCGGCGCTCTGGACGGCGCTCGCGATCTTCGCTTGGCTCGTGTTCGAGGGGCGCTTCCTCCCCTCCCTGGGCACCGACACCTTGATCTATCACCTGCCCTCCCCTGCCACGTGGTTGCACGAGGGCTTCCTGGCTCCCCTCGACTTCCCCTTTCACGACAACGGCGTCGAGCAGTCGCCCATGCTCTCGCAGAGCGTGTTCTATCTGCTCATGAAGCTCACCGGCGACGCGGGCCTGGTGTGGCTCGTGCAGCCCGCGTTCTTCGTGGCGCTGGTCGCGCTCTACTACCGCACCGCGCGGCTCCTGGGCGCGAGCCAGGCGCTGTCGTTCGTGCTCAGCGCAGGGGTGGCCCTGTTCCCCCCCTACCTCAGCAACGCCGGGCTGGCGAACAACGACCTGATCCTCACGACGGGCTGCGCGTTGACGCTGTATGGCCTGCTCCTGACCCGCCCGCGGCGAGCGCGCGGGCTCGTGGTGGGCGCGAGCGGGGTCGCGCTCATGCTCCTGACCAAGGCCAACGGCTTGCTCGTGACCGCGGTCGTGTTCCCGGCCTTCGCGCCCGCTCTGTGGGCCGAGCTCCGGGGGGCCGACGGGCGCTGGCGCTGGAGGACCCCCGCGTTGGCCTGCGGGATCGGGGTGCTCGGGGCAGCCTTCTTCTGGAAGAACCTCTTCGTCTACGGCAACCCGGTGTGGCCCGGCACGGTGAAGGTGGCGGGCGTGACGGTGTTCGACGGACTGCTGGACTACTCGCTGCTCGACGGCTGGAGCGGGGCGGACCTGCGGCGCCTGCTCCTTCGCGGCGACGGCGTGCACGAGCTCCCCGGCAGGCTGGGCGCGGTGCTCTGGCTGGGGAGCGTTGCCTCGGCGGTCCTGCTCGTGGCGCGGCGGCAGCGCCGCGGCGCCTGGAGCCGGGCCGCCTGCTGCGTTTGGGTCCCTGGGGCGTTGGCGCTGCTTCTCGTGGCCGCCGTGCCGCCTGAGCCGCGCTACGTGTTCCCGGTGTGGTACGCCCTCTGGCTGAGCTTGGCCAACGCGTCGGCGCAGGGAGTCCGCCTCCGCCGGCGCGAGCTGAGCGCGATCGGTCCGGCCCTGTGTCTGGTCCTGTTGCTCGGCGCGCACCCGACCGTCTCCCGACTCGCCCCCACCTTCGACTTCTGGGTCGTGACCGCCGTGTTCGCGGTGCCTTCGGCGCTCTTGACGCCGCTGCTGTGGGCGCGCTATCGGCGGCTCGCGGCCGCGGGCGGTCTGGCGCTGGTCGGGCTGCTCGCGCTCCTGGGGCCGACGTGGTACGGAACCTTCCGCGAGCAGCGCGAGGCGCTGCGGGCCGAGGCCTACACGCAGTATTACCCCGACCACGGCGCGGCCTGGGTCGCGCTGGATCAGCTCAGCGCGGAGCGGCCGCTGTGCGTCGCCTACGCGGGAACGCCTTTGGTGTTTCCCTTGTTCGGTCCCCGGCTGCGCAACCGGGTGGTCTACGCGCCGCTGAGCGCCGACGACCACCCCCAGCCCGTGGACCTCGCCGACCGGCCGGACGACGTCCCCCAATGGCTGTGGCCGCACCTGCAGGTCGCGGTCGTGCGCCGGCGGCGCGTCGACGACGCCTACTGGCTGGCGAAGCTCGCGGAGCTCGAGGTCGACGTGCTCTTCCTCGCCGACGACCCCTTCCGCGGGGGAATCGCCCAGGAGCTGGGCGCCATCGGGCGCAACCCCGGGCGGTTCGAGCTGCTCGGAGCGGCAGGCGGCACGTCGGTCTACCGCGTACTCCCGCCCTAGACCCTCACGCCAGCGGGCCTCCTCGTCATTGCTTGGCGGCCAGGCGCTGCTTGAGTCGGCCGAGGGTGTCGTTCATCTTCAGCCTCGCCTTGCTCAGCGGCGGCTTGAGCTCGATCGCGCGCTCGAGGTCTGCGATCGCCTGGGGGAGGTCCAAGGACTCGTAGACCCGAGAGCGGTGCCGGTAGCCCTCGGCGTGGTTCGGGTCGAGCTCGAGGCAGCGGTCGAAGTGCGGGAGCGCGTCGGGCCAGCGCCCGAGGTCGTCCTTGATGACCCTGCCGGTCCAGTAGTGGACCTCGGCCTCTTCGGAGTCGATGCGCCTGGCGTAGTCGAGGTCGGCGAGCGCGCCGTCGAAGTCTTTCTCCTCCCGCCGCATGCGCGCGCGGCCGACGTAGGCGAGGGCGAAGGTCGGGTCGAGCTCGAAGACCTTCGCGAAGGACTCCTTGGCCAGGGCCAGGCCGCTTGCGCCTCCCATGTCCATGAACGCGTCTCCGTCGAGGTAGGCGGTGCGCGCAGCGGCCCGCGTCTCGGGGGGAGGCCCTGGGGGCGGGAGCGGGGGGGCGTCGTCCCCCGCGGTCGCGGGCGCGTCGGGTGGAGGGTCCTCGGCGGAAGTCCCTTCGAGGCGGGCGGGCTCGGTGGGCGGGGTCGAGGCGGAGAGGGAGGGCCGCGCGGCTTCGGGCGCTCGTTCGGGGTCCCCCGACCGAACCCACGCCGCTGCCGCCGCGACGCTGAGCAGCGCGCAGACCCCGAGGAGGCCGAGACGCCCCGGCCTCGGGCGCCGGTGCGCTGCCTCCGGGCGTTCGCCCGCGAGGAAGCGTCGCAGGTCGGCGGCGAGGGCTGCTGCGCTCGGGTAGCGATCGCGCGGCTGGGGTCTCAGGCAGCGCAGGCAGATCGCTTCGAGTCCAGGATCGACGTCGGGGTTGAGCTCGCGCGGGGGGATCGGAGGGTCGTCGGCCGCGGCGGCGAGGGCGACCAGGGTCGGCGCCGCGCGCCCTGGCGGCTGTCCGGTGATCGCCGCGTAGAGAATCGCGCCGAGCCCGAACACGTCGCTGGCGGGGCCGATTCGGTCGAGCCTGCCGTGGGCTTGTTCCGGAGACCAGTAGCGCGGGGTCCCGAGCAAGGCGCCGTCGCGGCTGAGGGCGCTGAGGGAGACGCTGAGGTCCTTGGCCAGGCCGAAGTCGGTGAGTCGGGGCGCGCCCTCCTCGGTGAGGATCACGTTGTCGGGCTTGAGGTCCCGGTGCAGCACTCCTTGCTGGTGCGCGTGCTCCATGGCGTCGGCGAGTTGAACGACGATCTGCGCGGCGTCAGCGTTCTCGAGGTGGCCGGCCTGGTCGATCCGTTGCTGGAGGTTGAGGCCGGGCACGTAGTCCATGACCAGGTAGTTGCAGCCCCGGTGCTCGCCGCTGTCGTGGACGTGGACGATGTTCGGGTGGTCGAGCTTGGCCAGCGCCTGCGCCTCGCGCTGGGCCCGCCGCCGACGCGCCGAGTCGGCCTGACCGCTGAGCAGGAGCAGCTTGAGCGCGACCTCACGCCGCAGCGCCGGGTCCCAAGCGAGGTAGACGACCCCCATGCCTCCACGGGCCAACTCGCGCTGAACGGTGTAGGGGCCGATCGCTTGCATGCGCTCAGTGTGTCCGCGCGCGTGGCGACGGGCCAGCCGCGGGCTCAGCCGCGGCCACGCGCCTCCCAACGCGCCCGGGCCTTGGCTGCCTCGACGTCGCGATCCTTCGGCGGCGCGCTGGAGGTCAGCGTGCCCAGCAAGCGGGTGGTCGCCGCGCTGATCTCTTCGATCGCGCGTGCGAAGGCCTCCTGGTTTGCCCGCGAGGGTTTCCGCGTCCCAGCGACTTTGCGCACGAACTGCAGCGCCGCGGCCTGGACCTCCTCCGCCGAGGCGGGCGGCTCGAAGCCATGCAGGGTCTTGATCGAGCGGCACATGCAAAACCTCCCCCACCAGCACTCTAACCGCGGGCTGCGGCAGGGGCCGCCAAACGGCGTTTCATTCGTGTGTTTCAGTGTTTCGAGTCTTGGCGCCGTGAACGGCCGGAATGCTGAAACAAAGCGTTTAGAGCCCAATCGGTTGGCACTTTACGTGCGACCATCGAGTCACAACGCGAGGAGGCGTCCATGGAGATGGAGATTCAGCACTTCTACGACCCCCGGACCTGGAACCTGACCTACGTCGTGCACGACGGCAAGGACGCCGTGGTGATCGACTCCGTGCTCGACTACGACCCCGCCTCGGGCAGGACCTTCAGCGAGTCCTGCGACGCCGTGGGGGCCTACCTCGACGAGCGTGGTTTGACCCTCCGGTGGGCCCTCGACACGCACCCGCACGCGGACCACCTGTCGGGCATGGCCCATCTGCGCCGAACGCGAGGCTGCAAGACCGCGATCGGCGCGGGGATCGAGGGCGTGCAAGCGACCTGGAAGGCGATCTTCAACTTCGGCGACGAGTTCCTCACCGACGGCAGCCAGTTCGATCGCCTGCTGCACGACGGCGACGTGCTCGAGGTCGGGAGCCTCAAGATCGAAGCGATGCTCACCGAGGGGCACACCCCGGCGAGCCTGACCTACAAGGTCGAAGACGCGCTCTTCGTGGGGGACCTGCTCTTCATGCCCGACCAGGGGACCGCGCGCAGCGACTTCCCCGGGGGGTCGGCCGTCCAAATGTACGAGTCGGTCCAGCGGCTCTACGGCCTGCCCTTCGAGACCCGGGTGTTCACGAACCACGACTACCAGCCAGGGGGGCGTGAGCTGCGCTTCATGGCCACGATCGGCGAGTTGAAGGCGAGCAACGTCCACCTCAACGCCCAGACGACCCTCGACGAGTTCGTCGCGCTCCGGCGGCGACTCGAGGCCGGGAAGCCCGCGCCGACGCTCTTGATTCCCGCCGTGCAGGTGAACCTCCGCGGCGGCGAGCTGCCGCCGCCCGAGGCCAACGGGACGCGCTACCTGAAGGTCCCGCTGAACACCCTGGGCAGCGAGCGCTGAGCCGTCGGGGCTAGCCCGCAAAGCTCACCACGAAGTGGTGAGTTTGCGGGGTAGCCGCCTGCGAAGCAGGCGGGCTGCGCCGGAGCGAGTCGGCGGCTCTGCCGCCGCGAGCGAGGCGCAAGCGACAGTGTGTACCC
>JAGQRJ010000309.1 GCA_020425635.1 Planctomycetota bacterium
GACTCCGACTCCGACACCGCCACCGAGGCGTTCGACACGCACCGTAGGGGCCGCGCTTGTCTCGGCCCGGACCCCGAGACACCCGCGTCGCCTGGCCTGCCTGGCGGCTCCCGTTTCGGCGCGTCGGGAGGCAGGGCGACGCGTGGCGCGAACGTCCGGGCCGAGGCAAGCTCGGCCCCTACGGGGCATTTCGGACAACGCCGAAGCCGAGGCCGACGCCGAGGCCGGCGCCGACGCCGACACCGACACCCGTCCCGCCCGGCAGGCGGGCGCGCTCTCTGCGAGTCCTCGGCGCCTCCGCGTTGAATCCCTCCGTTCGCGTCCGAGAGGAAGGCACGGGCGGAGGCAAGCTCCGCCCCTACCGCGCTCCAGGCCACCAGACCTCGCCAGCGGCCACCCGGCGCACCCTTTCCGCGGAGCGGTGCCAGACGAACCCCAAGAACGGGTGTGGAGTCCGCTGATTGCGGCGCCCCCAGCTCAGCTGCGCCTCAGCGCGGCCGTCCTGCTCGACGAGCAAAGCGTGGCCGAGGGCGTAGCGCAGCTCGACCCGGTCGGGGACGCGCTCGACCAGCTCCTCGAGGATCGCGCGCGCGGCGGCAGGATCCCCGCGGATCAGGGCCAGCTCCGCGGCCAGGGCATGGGCCTCGGACTCTCCGGTGCCCTTGCGCAGACGGGTCAGCGCGAGCTCCCGCTGCGCCTCCTCGGCCCCGGAGAGGTCGCCGGCGAAGAGGCGGGCCAGGCCCTCGACGAAGGTCCCTTGCGTAGCGGACTCGGCGTTCGGGCTCGCTCGCTCCTGGGCCAGCAGCTCGAAGGCGCGCGCGACCTCCGGGAAGTCGGCGCGTTTCGGCGCCAGCGAGGGCTCCGCGCGTACCTTGAAGTAGGCGACCCCGATCCAGGCGCGAGCCAGGTCCACGCGCAGGTTCCTGAAGTCCGAGCGAAACAGGATCCGCGTCATGCTCGGCCCGCGGCCGCGGACGTCTCCCAGGCGCAAGGCGAGTTCCCCATAGCTCAGCGCAGTCTCGAGCTGAGCCTGGGTCTCAGCGAGCTGCGAGAGCACGTCCCAGCGAGAGACCGCCGCGGAGAGCGCGACCCGACGTTCCACGCCCGCCAGCACGTCGACCGCGGGGACGCCGCGCGTGCTCCACTCCACGAGGTAGGGCGAGATCGAGCCGTCGAACTCCCGCTGGAACACTCGCCCGTAGCACGCCCGGAGGCAAGCGCTCTCAGGGAAGCTCCGGCAGTAGTCCGCGAGCAAGTTCAGCGCACGAGGGAGGTAGCGTGCTCTGCCCTCCGCGGTGCTCCCGCGGCCAAGGCTGATCTCGATCCCCAGCTCGGCGACCGTCCGTGCGAGGCGCCTGCCGAGGCGATCCAGCGCAGGGGACACCGGGCGCAGCTCGCGCAACACCCTCCACTCCTCGAGGAGTCGCTCCGCGTCGTCGAGGAAGCCGCCCAAGAACCAGAGCAGGTCCGCGGGCAGAATCAGGTCCCGAACTCGCGCCCCGTCCACGGCGAGCTCGGTCAGGGCACACTCCAGCCCGGCTGCGACCACCAACCACCTCGGGGCGTCCAACGCGCCGCTCGCCTCCTGCGGCAGGCCTTCGGCGACGGCCACGGCCGCCAGGACGTGCTCGGGAGGCACGCCCGCCCGCGGCGCGAGGGCGCGGACCCAAGCCTCACGGCCGGGTCCCGCAGCCAGCGCCGGTCCGCCGCCGAGGAGGGCTCCCTCCAACTCGACGGCCAGGTCCTCGTTCGAGGGAGGCCCTGGCAGTTCGGCAACCGGTTCGGCGACCGGCGCCGGGTCGGCGACCGGCGCCGGGTCGGCGACCGAGGCCGTGCTTCGTGTCCACACCACTGCGCCCAACCCCAGCAGCGCCAACCCAGTCAGCGCCAGGGCGACGGCCGCAACGCGCGGGAGGGCCGGGGACACGAGGCTTCCTCCGTCGAGCAGGCCCTCGACCTCGTCCAGGCTCGGGCGCCGCGCGGGGTCCTTGGCCAGGCAACTCCCGCAGACCTGGCGGAGGTGCCGCGGCGCGCCCGGGCGCCGGCGCGCGACCTCGACCGGCTCCTCGGTCTGGATTCGCGCGAGGACTCGCAGCAGCCCCCCTCCGTCGTCGGGAAAGGGCGCAGCCCCGGTGAGCATGGCGTAGACCACCCCTCCGAGCGCGTAAACGTCTGCCGCGGGGCCCGAGGCCTTGACGTCGAGCGCCTGCTCCGGAGCCATGTAGGCGGGCGTTCCCAACAGGTCACCCGTTTGGGTCAAGCTCAAGCTCGACCCGGACAGCCGGCGCGCGAGGCCGAAGTCGGCGAGCTTGACCCTCCCGTCGCTGCCGAGGAGCACGTTGGCGGGCTTGACGTCCCGATGCACGAGGCCGCGCTCGTGCAGGTAGCGCAACCCCAGGGTCAGCTCCCGCGCGACCCGCTCGACCTCCGGCACGGGGAGCGAGCCCTCGCGGTCGAGCACGTCCTGGAGGCTCTCGTGGAGCAGCTCTTGCACCAGGTACGGCTCGCGCCCGGAGAGCTCGGCGGCGTGGACCCTGATCACGTTGGGGTGGTCGAGAGCCGCGAGCGCCTGGGCTTCACGGCGGAAGCGCGCGGCGGCCTCTGCGTCGCCCAGCGACACCTCTGCGCGCTTGAGCGCGTAGCGCGCCCCGCTCTCGACGTGGCGCACCTCCCACACCGAGCCCATGCCGCCCCGCCCCAGCTCGCGCACGAGGGCGTAGGGCCCGAGGCGCTCGCCGAGGGGCGCCGGGGCCGGCGCCGGGGGCAAGCGGCGCAGCGCCGCCTCGAGGACCGCGGGCTCGGCGCGGCCGCCCGCCGCGAGCCAAGCGGCCAGCGCCAACGCGGGCCTGGAGTCGTGGGCGAAGGACGCGCCCGCCGCGCGCGCGGCCTCGACGTCGAAGCCCGGCGCGTGCGCGCGGAGGTGGTCGATCAGCGCGTCGAGCCGCGGGTCGAGAGCCATGTCTCCAGCCTACCCCATGCCCTCCCTGGCGCGCGCGGCGCCTTCAGTCCTCGAGGAAGCCCGCCACGTCGCGGGCCGTCCACTTGCGGCCGCGGCGCCGACGCCCCATGGGCCGGGCCCCGGTGGAGGGCAGCGGGCTCTCCAGCCGGCGCAGGGCGCAGAGCGCGAGGGCCAGGGCGTCGGCGGCGTCGTAGCTCAGCGCCTCGGGGACGACCAGCGCGCGGAGCACGGCGTCGCGCACGCCGTCCTTGCTCGCGCGCCCGTGACCGGCCACGGCCTTCTTGACCAGGGCCGGCGGGATCTCGTGCACCGGGAGCCCGTCGCCCGCGGCGGCGAGCATGCAGGCGGCCCGGGCCTCGCCCAGGCGCAGCGCGCTGCGCACGTTGCGCCCGGCGAAGGCCTCCTCGATCGCGACCGCCGCCGGCTGCAGGCGGTCGAGCACCGCGCGGATCCCGAACTGGAGCACGCTCAAGCGCGCCAGGATCGGGGCGTCGGGGTCCGGGCGCAGGGTCCCCGAGTCGACGTAGACCAGCTGCTCCTCGACGACGTCGATCACGCCCCAGCCGCACACGCGCAGTCCGGGGTCGATCCCCAGGACGCGCAGCGCGCTCACAGGCTGCTCGCGTCCACGGCCTCGCCCCCGTCGAGCTCGAGGTCCCAGCCCTCGGCGGGCTCGTCGTCTTCCGCGCCCTCGGCGAACACGTCCTCGAGGAACTTGCGCGACTCCGAGGTCTCGATCGCGTCGGCGAGGACGTCGATCTCGGGGGCTCCCTGCTCGACCCAGTGCGGCTGGTCGGCGAGGGCCTGCAGCCCTTGCAGCTGGCGCCCGACCTCGCCCCCGCCCTTGCGCGCGCTGTCGCGCGGGCGGAAGGCGAGGCGCACGGGGACCTCACGCCAGGGCGTGTGCTCGCGCAGCTGCCCCGCGAGGTAGCGGCGATAGCCCGCGTCGAAGAGCTTGGGGTCGTTGCAGAACAAGAGCAGGGTCACCGGGTTGGTGCCGACCTGGGTGCCGAAGTAGATCTTCCCCAGCCGCCCGCGGTAGGGGCGCGGCCGGCGACGCTCGATCGCCCCGGCGAGGATCCGGTTCAGGACGCCGGTGCCGACGCGCTCCATGGACTGCGCGTGCAGCTGGAACGCGAGCTCGATCGGCTTGGTCTCGCGCGTCCCGCGCAGGGCGGAGATACAGACCAGCGGCGCGAACTGCAGCCCCGGGAGCTTCGAGCTCACGTAGTCGGCGTAGTCCTCGGGCGACATGCGCTCGCCCACGAGGTCCCACTTGTTGGCCACGAGCACGGCCGCCTTGTGCTCCTTCTGGAGCAGGCCCATGATCTTCTTGTCGACCTGCACCACGTCGTCGACGCAGTCGAGGAGCAAGAGCGCCACGTCGCAGCGGCGCAGGGCCTCCTGGGCGCGGCCGTGGGCGATGATCTCGATGTGGTCGTCGGCCTTCCCGCGCTTGCGCAGCCCCGCGGTGTCGATCAGGACCACCGGCCGGCCGTTGACCTCGACCCGCACGTCGACCGCGTCGCGGGTCGTGCCGGCCTCCTCCGAGGCGATCACCCGGTCCGAGCCGAAGAGCGCGTTGACGTAGGTCGACTTGCCGACGTTGCGCCGACCCACGATCGCCAGCCGCAGCACCTCTTCGCCCGCGGCCTCGGCCTCCTCGGCGCCGAGCTGCTCGAGCGGAAACAGCTCGCCCAGGCGCTCGAGGACCTCGGTCTTGCCGGTCCCCTCGCGGGCGGAGGTGATCGCGAGCTCGCTCTCGAAGCCAAACGCGTAGAACTCGTTCGCCGAGAGCTCGAGCTCCTGGGTCTCGGCCTTGTTGGCGACCACGATCACCGGCCGCCCGAGCTTCTGGACGCGTCGCGCGATCGCCTCGTCGACCGGGTGCAGCCCAGCGCGGGTGTCGACCACGAGCAGCACCGCGTCGGCGTATTCCATGGCCATGTCGATCTGGCGGTTGACCTCCTTGTCGTGCGGGTCGCCAGTGCCGCCGATCCCGCCCATGTCGCAGAGCTCGACCTTGCGCCCGTTGGGCAAGGTCACCAGCGACGCCACACGATCGCGGGTCGTGCCCGCGGTCGCCTCGGTGATCGCGAGGCGCTGCCCGACCAGGCGGTTGAAGAGCGTGGACTTGCCGACGTTGGGCCGCCCAATGATCGCGACGAAGGGGTAGCTGACCCCGCTGGCGGGGACGTCGGGGGAGGTGACGCGGCGGGGACGACGAGGGCGACGAGGCGGGCGAGACACGGTACGGCTCAGTTCTCTGGCATTCGGTGAACGCGGCGATTCTACGGGCCCGCGCCCACTTCGAACCGGTATTTCCAAGGGTCTCAGGGGTTCTCCGGCGGCCCGAGCCGCCGCGGGCGTCGCCGACCTCGCTATGATCGGGGTGTGCCCGACCCCGCCCCCGACGCGCCCCTGGATTCGCCGCAGCCCGCCGAGCTCGAGGCCCAGCCCGACCCGGCGTTGCCGGCCGTGGAGGACGACGAGCTCCCCGTGGTCGCGCGGCTCGTGATCGAGGTCCGCTCCGACGGCACGCGCACGGTGGCGCGCGGCGGGCTCGAGGACCGCACCACCGGGCAGCGCGTCAGCCTCGAGGCCAAGGGCGGGAGCCCCCTCGAGCTCTCGGCGCAGCTCGCCAAGGGGCTGATGGCCAGCCCGCTGTGGCTCGGGGTGCAGACGGTGGGTGGGCTCCGCCGCCGCCTGCGCGAGTCGGTGAGCAAGCGCCTCGACCAGCTCCCGTTTCGGCGCAGCAAGGGGTGAGCGCGCCGGCTTGGCTGCTCTTGGCCCCGGTCGCCTGGGGGCTGCTGTGGCTGCTCGAGCGCTGGCGACGTCAGCCGCTGCGGGTGGTGGTGGCCGACCTCCGGCTGTTCGGCGGGGAGCTCGCCGACGCGCCTCCGCCGCGGGCCCGTCGGCGCCCGAGCCGCGCCTTCTGGTGGCGGGCGGCGGCCTGCGGCGCCCTGGCCGTGGCGGCGGCCGAGCCCGCGTGGACCCGCCCCGGGCGCCTCGAGGTCGACCTGGTCCTCGACCGCGGGCTCGAGAGCGGGTTCGAGGTCGAGGGACGCTCGAGCCTCGCCTGGCACCGGGCGCAGCTCGAGCGTGTGCTCGACTGCCTCGCGGCCGACGACCGCGTGCACCTCACGCTCGAGCCCCCGCGGGGCGGCGTGCCGCCCTTGAGCCCGGCCGACGCGCGCCGCGTCCTCGCGGCGACGCCCGCGGTCGCCGCCCGGGGCGACCTCGAGCGCGCCCTGGGCGGGGTCTCGGGGCTGCGCCCGGCCTTCGTCGCCAGCCCTTCGGCGCCGGCCCTCGCGGGGGTCGCCCGCGCGGCGTGGCCTCTGCGTGGCCCCAACCGGGGGATCACCGGGGTCTCGGTCGACGAGCAGGGCGTCGCGGTGGCGCTCTCCGGGGTCGGGCTCCCTGGCCCCTGCGAGCTCGAGCTCGTCGTGACCGCCCGCGGGGTGGGCCACACCAAGCGGCTGACCGTCGAACTCCCCGCGCGCGGAAGCGCGCTCGCGCGCTGGCCGCGCGACGCCTGGCCCTTCGACGTCGCCGAGCGGGTGGCCGCGCGCCTGCTCGGGGACGACTGCCTCGCCCTCGACGATCGGGGCTTCGCGCTGCGGGAGGCCCGGGTGCGGGTCGGGCTCCTGAGCGACCCGGGGCCCGAGGTCGAGCGCGCCCTGCGCGCCGTCCCCGGCGCCGAGGTCGTGCGCGCCGAGCGCGACCAGGACCCCGCGGCCTACGACCTGCTCGTGGTCGAGCGCCTGGCGAGCGACGCCCCGCTCCCGCCGACCGCGGTGGCCGTCGTCCCCACAAACGGCGTCCCTGGCCCCGCGGTCGGCGTGCGCGCGAGCGTCGACCCCGCCGAGGCCTTCGCCCACACCGTCGACGCCGTGCACGCGGCGCCCTTCAGCGTCGCCTCGCGCTCGCCCCTCCCTGCGCTGCGCGGGGCGCACGCCTTGCTGCAGGCCGCCGACGGAGAGCCCCTGGCCCTCGTGCGGGGCCGCGGCCGCCAGCTCGTGCTAGCCCTCGGCTTTCCCCCGCGCAGGGGGGCCACCTCGTGGGTCGACGCGCGGGCCTTCCCCTTCTTTTGGGCGGAGCTGCTCGCCCTCGCCGCCGACGCGAGCGGTCAGGTGCGCTCTCGGGAGGCGGGCTTCGCCGACGAGGAGGGCGCCGCCCTCGACGTCGGCGTGTTTCCCCCCGGCGAGCCGCGGGTGGGCACCGTCGCCGCCGCGCTGCCGGCCGACCCCGGTGGCCGGCCCCAGCCCTTCGACCCCGCCGCCCTGGACGCCCTCGAGGCTGCGCGCCCGCGCGCCGAGACGCCCTGCGGCTGGGCCCTGTTCCTGCTCGCGGCTTGCCTCGGCGTGGGGAGCATGCGCCCCCCGAGAGACCCCTCACGGGGCGGACTGGCAGCCGGTAGCGCCCGTTAGGCTTCGTCCCAGCTGTAGCGGACCTCGTAGAGGTCGCTGCGCGGGTCGCTCCAGTTCTGCGAGACGCCCACCCGGCGGTGGCGGCGGAGAATGCTCAGGTCGACGTCGCTGACCACGAGGGTCTCGATGTTCGGCGAGGCCTCGGCGGCCACCCCGTCGCGGGGGAAGGAGAAGTCCGAGGGGGTGTAGATCCCCGACTGGGCGTAGTGCACGTCGATGTTCTCGACCTGGGGCAGGTTGCCGACGCAGCCAGAGGTCACGACGTAGACGTCGTTCTCGATCGCGCGCGCCAGAGCGCAGGTCCGCACGCGGAGGTAGCTCGAGCGTTCGTCGCAGGTGAAGGGCACGAACAAGAGGTCCGCGCCCTCGCGCGCCGCATAGCGCGCGAGCTCGGGGTACTCGATGTCCGTCGAGAGCAGGATCGCGATCCGCCCGCGATCGGTCTCGAACACGTCGAGGCGGTCGCCCTTGCTCAGGCCCCACCACTTGCGCTCGCTCTGGGTCACGTGCAGCTTGAGCTGACGCTCGATCGTCCCGTCGCGGCGGAAGAGGTAGGCGGCGTTGTAGAGCTGGTCGTCCTCGACCACGAACATCGAGCCGCCGATGATGTTCACGTTGCCCTTGATCGAGAGCTTCTGCAGCAGCTCGAGGTAGGCGGGGGTGAACTCGGCGAGCTTGCGCTGGGCGGGGCCGGGGCGCTCGCGCCCCTGGAGCGAGAGCAGCTGGCTGGTGAACAGCTCGGGGAACACGAGGAAGTCCGAGCGGTGCTCGGCGGCGACGTCTACGAAGAACTCGACCTGGTGCGCGAAGTCGGCGAAGTCGGCGATCCGACGCAGCTGGTACTGCACCGTGCAGATCCGCGCGAGCTCGGTGCGGCGGTAGGAGCGGCGGCGGTGCGGGACGTGCTCGACGTTGGACCACTCGAGGAAGGTCGCGTAGCCGCACGACGCCTTGTCGTCGGGCATGTAGTTGGGGATCAGGCGCTTGAGGCTGAAGCCGTTGGCGAGCTGCGCGGTGAGCACCGGGTCGTAGAGCGACTTGCGCAGCACGGCGTCGACGTATTCGCGGGCGCTGAGGGTCTGGGCGTGGGCCCCGTAGCCCGGGATCCGCCCGCCGATGATGATCCGCTGCAGGTTGTGCTCGCGCACGAGGCGCTTGCGCGCCTCGTAGAGCCGCCGGCTGAGGCGCATGCCCTGGAACTCGGGGTCGACCATCATCTCGATCCCGTAGAGCGTGTCGCCGTCGAGGGAGTGGTTGCGGATGAACCCGTTGTCCGAGATCAGCTTCCAGTTGTGCCAGTCTTCGTGCTCGGCGAAGTCGACGACCAGCGCGCCGGCCGAGGCGACCAGTCGGCCGTCGATCTCGATCGCGAACTGGCCCTCGGGGAAGTGCTCGATCTGGCTCGCGATGTGCGCGCGGGTCCAGGGCTTCATGCCCGGGAAGCAGCGCTCGGACATGGCGATCAGGTCGTCGAAGTCCGCCAGGGTCAGCTGGCGGATCACGATCTTGTGCTCGAAGTCGTCGAGGTTCCGGTCGGTCACGACGCCCGGCTCAGCGCTCGACGTTGGCGGTGAAGGTGAACAGGTCGGGCCGCCGGTCGAGGCGCGGACGCACGCTGCCTTCGTGGATCGCCTCGCGCAGCGCCTCGAAGTCGATGTCGGTGGTGATGATCGTCTCGGTGTTGACGCCCGCCTCGACCAGGATCCCGTCGCGGGCGAAGGCGAAGTCCGAGGGCGAGAGCACGGCGGACTGGGCGTAGTTGATGTCCATGTTCTCGGCGTCGGGGAGGTTCCCCACCGTGCCCGCCATGGCGATGTAGACCTGGTTCTCGACGGCCCGCGCCTGGGCGCAGTAGCGCACGCGGAGGTAGGCCTGACGGTCGTCGGTGCAGAAGGGGACGAAGATCACCTCGGCGCCTTGCTCGGTCAGGTAGCGCGAGGTCTCGGGGAACTCCACGTCGTAGCAGATCAAGATCCCGACCTTGGCCTTGGGGGTGTTGAACACCTGCAGGCTCGAACCGCCCACGATCCCCCAGGAGCGGTGCTCGTTGGGGGTCACGTGGAGCTTGGGCTGGCGGTGGATCGTGCCGTCGGGCAAGTAGAGCGAGGCCACGTTCTCGATCCGGTCGCCGTAGCGGATCGGATGCGAGCCGCCCACGATCGAGACCTGGAACTCGCGCGCGAGGTCGACGAAGAGCTCGTCGACCTGCTCGGTGAGGTCGGTCAGCAAGCGGATCGCCTCGAGCGCCGTCTTGACGTCGATGTACGACATGAGCTGCGCGGTGAGCAGCTCGGGGAACAAGACGAAGTCGGAGCCGTAGGCCGCCGCCACGTCCACGAAGAAGCGCACCTGGCGCGCGAAGCCGGCGAAGTCGTCGAGCTTGCGCATGCGGTATTGCACGCAGGAGATCCGGATCGAGAGCGGCTTGCGCGCCCGCGAGCGGAACGCGGGGTTGGGCCACTCGAGGAGCGCGAACTCCCCGCGCTCTCCCTCGGGCAAGAAGTGGTGCAGCACACGCTTGTAGACGAAGTCTTGCTCCAGGTAGAAGGAGATCGTGGGATCGGTGAGCTCCTCGGCCTCGACCCGGCTCACGTATTCGTCGGGGCTCATGGCCTCGGGGGAGTGTCCGCTGAGGTGCGCGGCCACGATCACCCGACGCAGGTTGAGTCGGCGGCTGAGCTCCTGCAGCGCCTCGCACAGCCGCTGGCCGAGCCGGTGCCGGCGCGCCTCGGGCGCGACGGTCAGCTGCGCGACGTAGAGCGTGTCGCCGTAGGGGTCGTGGTTGCGGAACCAACCCCCGTCGGTGATCCCCACCCAGCTGTGGTCGCGGTGGGGATCACGGCCGCCGGCGATCACCAGGCTCAGCGCGGCGGCGACGATCGCGCCGTCTTGCTCGAGGACCAGCTGTCCTTCGGGAAAGATCCGCAGGTGTTCTTCGAACTGCGCGCGCGTCCAGCGCTTCGCGGCGGGCTCGGGGAGGCGCAAGAGCTGGAGCAGCTGCTCCGAGTCTGCGCGGGTGGACGTTCTGAGCTGTGGGTCTTGGTTTTTCACCCCAAGATTCTACACGAGCGCCCCCCCGAGGCACGCCCCAAGCCCCTGAGGGCCCGCGCTCAGCGCGCGACCGCGGGCTCTCCGGCGGGGGCGTGGGTCACGGTCTGCGTCGCGGCTTGCAGCGGCGCGGTCGACGCAGCCCTCCCCTTCCCGCGCAGGTGCTGGAGGTCCCAGACCGGCCCGACGAAGAACGAGAGCGGGTCGTCGGCGAAGGCGGGCGCGTTCTTCTCGAACACGGCGTGCCCCACGAGGTTCAGGCCCCAGCCCGCGGTGTAGCTCAGCGCGCTCAGACCCCACAGCGGCTGCCAGCGCGGGAGCGCGACCATGCCGAGCGCGCCGCCAGCGATCATGGGGATCCCCACGATGTGCAGCGCGCGGTTGACCGGGTCCTGGTGCGTGCGCGCGTAGAACTCGCCCGCCTCGCGCCAGCGCTCGCTCCAGGTCCCGCAGAACCCGCGGTCCTCGCGGTAGACCTGCTCGAGGCCCCACAGGCCCTTGCCGAACAGGGCCAGCGCGCCGAGCTTGCTCCCGGTGAGGAGCCCGGTCATGCCCCCCGCGATGTAGGCCAGGTTGCGGGTCTTCTTGGTCGCGATCCGATCCAGGATGCTCATGCTGCCTCCGCGCTGGCCCGAGGATTCCATCCGGCGCGCAGGAGCGCCAGCGAATTCCGCCAAACCCTGACGGTAAGGGCCCTTGCCTTCCGCCAGGAATCGGCCAGGGGGCGCTAAGGGATCAGCTGCAGGGCGGCGCGGAACAGGTCGGGGCTGGTGCAGATCCCGATCAGCGCCCCCTGGCCGTCGACCACGAGCATGCAGCCGATCTTCTCCTCGACGAAAGTCAGGAACACGTCCTTGATCGGGGTCTCGGGGGTCCCCGTGATCGGGTCGCGCGACATGACGCGCTCGAGCGGGGTCTCGTTGACGACCTGCTCCCACTCGTCGCGCTTGCGCAAGAGCGCGGTCGGGGTGGCGCGCTTGACGTCGCGGTCGGTGACGACCCCCACCAGCTTCCCGGCGTCGTCGACGATCGGGATGTGGCGCACGGTCTTCTCACGCATGAACGTGAGCGCGTCGAGGAGCTTCGCGCTCGCGGGCAGGGTGAAGGGATCCCGGGTCATGAATTCGCCGAGGGTGCTCATCGTTCCTCCAGGGTGAGGCGTCGGGCCTACTGGAACAGCTTGGGGTTGGCCGCCGACATGCGCGCGACCTCTTTGGTGATCACGCCCGCCTTGAGGTAGTTCATGATCGACTCGTCCATCAGGCACATGCCCTGTTTCTTCCCGGTCTGCAGCACCGAGATCAGCTTGTAGGTCGAGCCTTCGCGGATCAGGTTCGCCACCGCCGGCGTCCAGAACAGGATCTCGAGCGCCGCGACCCGGCCCTTGCCGTCCTTCTTGGGGAGCAGGATCTGGGAGACGACGCCGCGCAGCGACTCGGAGACCATGGCGCGGATCTGGGGCTGCTCGGCGGGCGGGTAGACGTCGAGCAGGCGGTCGATCGTGCGGGTCGCGCTCGAGGTGTGCAGGGTCCCGAACACGAGGTGGCCCGTCTCGGCGGCGGTGATCGCCATCGAGATCGTCTCGAGGTCGCGCATTTCGCCGACCATGATCACGTCGGGGTCCTCGCGCAGCGAGGCGCGCAGCGCGTTCGACCACGAGCGCGTGTGCTTGTGCACCTCGCGCTGGGTGATGTTGCACTGCTTGCCCTTGAACAAGAACTCGATCGGATCCTCCATCGTGATGATGTGGTCCTTTCGGCTCTCGTTGATCATGTCGATCATGGCCGCGAGGGTCGAGGACTTGCCCGAGCCGGTGGCGCCGGTCACGAGCACCAGGCCCTGGGGGAAGGTCGTGAGCTTGCCGAGCACCTCGGGCAGCCCCAGCTCCTGGAAGGTCGGGATCTCGGTCTTGACCACGCGGTAGACCGCCGAGACGCCGGTGCGGTTGAAGAGCAGGTTCGCGCGGTAGCGCCCGAGGCCAGGGATCGCGACCGAGCCGTCCCAGTCCTTGGTCTCCATGAACAGGTTCCAGTCATGGTCGCTGAGGTAGGCGGCGGCGTAGAGCTTGCCCGTCTCTGGCGTGATCTCGGGCATGTTCACGAAGTGGATCCCGCCGTGCATGCGCAGCCAGGGCTTGGCCCCGCAGCTCATGTGGAGGTCGCTCGAGCCCGAGTCGCGCGCCTTCTGGAACAGCTGCTGCATGACCTTCGCGGCCTTGGGGTCGACCGGCCGCTTGTGCTTGAGCGGGCCCTTGGGCTCGGCGTGGACGGTCGCGGGCTCGTCGTCCTCCTCGACCGGGTCGAACTGCACGTCCTCGGCGGGCTCGGCGGCCGCGCCCTCGTCGGCCGGCGAGCTGCCGTCGCGGTTGAGCCCGCGCGCCACGTGCTTGACCTCCTCGGCGCTGAAGCCCTTCCCGAGCAGCGCCTTCTCCTGGGCCCGGCGAATCGTCTTGTACTGCCGGTCGTCGACCGCCCCGAGCTCGCGCAGCACGCGCCCGAAGTCTGCCGTCCCTCCGGCCGAGCGCTTGGCCAGGGCCTGGGCGTATTGCTCCTGCGTGATGAGCTTGTTGTGAAGCGCGATCCTGCCGAACAGCAGCTCTTCCTTGGTCGGGTCGGCCACGCGATTTCGCTCCCCAGCCGAACGGCGGCGGTAAGGCGCACGCGGTTCAGCGCTTAGACGTCAGGTCAGCAAGCATAAACCAGGATCCCAGCGCGAGGAACCCCGCCCGCAGCGTGAGCTCCGCCCGCTAAGCGATCGCGCCGAGGTTGTCGGCGGCGCGCTGCAGCTTGCGCGTGAGCTGGCTGTCGAGGCGCACGAAGCGCAGGGCGAGCTGCGTCCCGCGCCCGCGCCCGGAGGTCCCGCTGATCCGCTCGAGCATGCCGCGCAGGAGCAGGGGCTCGATGAACGCCGGGATCGTGAGCCGGATCCAGAGCTCGTCGCCCTTCTGCAGCGTCGAGCCGGCCTCGTCGTCGGAGTCGAGCAGGAACACGAGCCCGTCGGGGTTGAGCTGCAGCAGCTCGTGGGTCGGGGCGGTGTCGTCGGGCCACCCGCCTCGGCCCCAGTGCACCCGACACTGGCTCACGGTGTAGCGCGTGCTCACCCGCGGCTCGTCGCCGGCGGCGCTCTCGGAGCTGAGGGCCGCGCGCTGCGCCTGCGGCATCTCGAGGTCGGCGAGGAACGCGTCTTCGATCGCGTAGGGGTCGGCGCTGGCCGTGCTCGTCGGCGAGCGGCGGCGCTGGGAGGGCGGGCGCTCGGCGCTGACCACGTCCGAGCCGACGAGGATCCCCGAGCCGAAGGAGAGCCCGCCGTCGTCTGCCTCCGAAGGGCCGTCGGAGATCAGCCCGACCGGCGCGGAGTCGAGGGCCGGGAGCACGTCGGACTCGAGCTCGTCCGAGAGCGGGGGCAGCGAGCCCTCGTCGGCGCTCTCCTGGGCGTCTATGTCTTCGGACACGGAGTCGTCGAGGGCCGCGCGGGAGTCGAGCGGATCTCGAGAGCGCGAGCTCGGCCCGCGCGACGCGACCGGCGCCTCCAGCGAGCCCGACGCGTCCTCGAAGGGGGCGCTGTGGGCCGAGCCCTCGTCGAAGGACGCGCTGTGGCGCGAGGCGCTCTGCGGGCGCGAGCCGCTCAGCGGGCGCGAGCCGCTCAGGGGCTCGGGGGAGAGCGCGCTGCCGAGCTCGTCGGCGTCGAGCAGGCGGTCGGCGTCGTCGTCGTGGTAGCTGCCCGAGACCTCGGAGACCTCGGAGACCTCGGACTCCTCCGAGGGCGCGCGCTGCACCCGGCGGCTCGCCGAGCGCGGGATCTGGGTGCCGGCCTCGGCCATCGCCGCCCGCGCCATGCGCGCGAGGATCCGGGTGGTGACGAAGGTCGCCTCGCAGATCGTCTTGATCCCCCGGGTGGGCAGCGCGATCAGCACGTCGGCGACCTTGCGCATGAAGGGCTTGGCGTTGATCCCGCCCACCGCGTAGACCTTCGCCCCGGCCCCCTTGCAGGTGCGCAGCAAGCTCGCGGTGCGCGGGTCGCGGGCGTCGACCAGGAACGCGATCACCACGTCGCCCCGGGCCACCTCGCGCCCGAGGCGCTTCATGCCGCGGCTCGAGCCGCAGGGCTCGACGTCGAACTGGCTGAGGTAGTTGAGGCTCAGGACCTCGATCAGCTGGGAGAGCGGCGGCTCGCCCATGAGGTAGATCCGCCGCCCCTTGTGGTGGGCGCGCGCGATCGCCTGCCCGATCGCCTTGAAGCGCGCGCCCTTCCCGAGGAGGAAGGCGCTGAAGCGCTGGTGGTCTTCCTGCAGCTTGTCGAGGAACTCTTCCACAGCGTCAAGACCCCCGGGTCCGGCCGCACCCAGCCGGGCGGCCGCGGCGCAAGGATCGCGCGCAGAGGGGGGCATTCATTACGCCAGCCTATCGACTAAGCCCTTATGCGACAAGACTTCACTGGGGAAGGTAGGGGCAATCAGGAGCCTCCCGCCGCGCCCGCTCGAGCTCCCGCGCGTAGGCCTGCGCGTGCTCTGGAGCGACCGCGGGGAGAGGCCTGTAGCCGAGCCCCGGGTAGTAGCGGTGGCGGAAGCCCAGGTGGCGGTAGCCCCAGCGCCGGGCGAGGGCCGCGTTCGGGCCGTCGCGGCGCACGTAGACCTTGCCCCCCGCCCCCACGAAGACCAGGGCGTAGCGCGCGTGGAACTCGGGCTCGAGCTCGAAGTAGTGGGCGCGCCTCCAGTCGAGCCCCCAGTCGATCAGCACGAGTTGCGGCGCGTAGCGCGCCTCGACCTGGTCGAAGGGCAGCCCCAGGGCCTCGAGGAACATGGGCATGCGCCCGTCGCTGAACACCTGGTAGCGCGGCCAGAGGCGGTAGGCGAGGTAGCCGCCGATCCCGTTGGTGTTGTAGAGCGGGCCCGCGGGGCGGCGCTCCAGCACCCAGTCGGCGGCCGCGCGCGGGTAGAGGCCCGCGCCGACCCGCAGCCCCCAGCCGCCGTCGAGGGTCCGCACCCCGGCGGCGAGCGCGATCAGGCTCAGCGCGCTGGCCGCGGCGACGCCCGCGAGGCGGCTGTCCCTCGCCCGCGGGAGTCGCGGGGCCACGAGCACGGCGAGCAGCGCCAGCGCCAGCGGCGCCTCCCGCGACACGATCACCCCGAGCACCCCGAAGGCCACCGTGGCCCCGACCAGGGTCAGGTCGACCTGCCCCCGCCGGCCGCGCCGAACGCTGAGCGCCAGCCCGACCCCCAGCAGGCCGGCGAGCGGGAGCAGGAAGGGCGCCGTGGCCGGGGCCGAGACCACGGCCGCGCACACGGCCAGCGCGCAGGCCGCGAGCCAGGCCCAGCTCAGCAAGCCCCGCACGCGGAGGGCGTAGATCGCGACCCCGGCGCAGTAGAGCCAGCACACCAGCAGGTGCCAGCGCACCCCGCGCTCGGGTCGCTCGAACAAGCCCCGCAGCTCGGCCACGTCGATCGTGTGCTGCATGTCGCGGTGGGCGACGAGGTAGGGGTAGAGCTCGTAGCCCAGCGGGTTGAGCCCGGTCGCGAGCACCGCGAGCGCGACCCAGCCCGCGAGGCGGACGTGCTCGCCGAGGGGTGCGCCGCGCCACCAGGCCTGGGCGCTCTCGGCGAGCACGAAGCCGAGGGCGAGCAGCACGCCGAACAGCACCCCCGGGTGCGCGTTGGCCCACACGAGGAACAGCGGGACCAGCGGCCAGGCGGCGCGCCGCCGCCGCCGCCAGGCGAGGAGCACCCCGAGGGTCACGACCACCCCCACGAAGCTCACCAGGTGCGGGCGCACCAGGAGCCGCTCCCAGGCGCCCACGAGCACCCACCCCAGGGCGAGGGCCGCCCCCCAGCCCCGGGCCCCGGCCCGGCGGAGGACCACGAACAGCGCGGCGGCGAACAGCGCGCTGAACCCCAGGCGGTAGACCGCGAGCCCCGCCAGCCCGCAGAGCTCCACGAGGCCGCCGAGGAGCAGCTGGAACAGCCAGTGCACGGGCTCGTAGGCGCCCTGGCTGGCGTAGGCGAACACGTCGTCGCGGGGCAGCGCGAGCTCGTCGCGCATGCGGCGGAAGGTCGCGAGGTGCCAGCCCCAGTCGCGGTCGTAGATCGGCGTCGCCGCGGCCGCCGCCCCGGCGAGGGCCGCGCCCAGCACGCCGCGGTGGCTCGCTAGAGCTTCAGCCACAGGAAGTGCGAGAGCGCCCCGTCCCACACCTGGAGCACCACGCCCTCGGTCGAGAGCCGCGAGGCGAGGTCGCCGCCGAGCGCCTTCTGCAGGTCGACCACACTGTAGATCGGCTGTCCGTTGACCGCCTGGAGCACCATGCCCGGGCGGATCCCGTTGACCGCGGCCAGGGAGCCCGGGTCGACGCGCACGATCACCACGCCCTCGGCGTCGGGGGTCCAGCCGAAGCGCCGGCGCAGGCGATCGCTGAGCGGCGAGACCTCGACGCCGACCTCGGCCTTGGTGGTCACGTCCTGCACGCGCTGCTCGGGCTGCTCGCGCTCCTCGAGGGTCACCTGGACGGTCATGGGGGTGGGCTGGTTCGCGCGCACGACCTGGAGCTCGACGAGCTTGGTGGCCCGCGCCGACTCCGCCTGCTCGGGCCCGCGCACGGGCTTCGACTGCGCGATCAGATTCTGGAGGTGGGTCGCGTCGCTGATCGCCTCGTCGTCGAGGGCCACGATCAGGTCGCCCACGGCGAGGTTCGCGCGCGAGGCGGGCGTCTCGGGGTTCACCCGCACGACCATCGCCCCGGGTCGGCGCCCGTAGCCCATGCGGTAGGCGAAGGAGGGCGAGACGTCCTGGAGCGCGACCCCCAGCCAGCCGCGGATCACGCGCTTGTCCTCGCGCAGCGCGTGGATCACCTCGCGGGTCATGCGGGTCGGGATCGCGAACCCGATCCCCTGGTAGCTGCCGTTCTCGCTCGCGATCGCGGTGGTCACGCCGACCACCTGCCCGGCGAGGTTCACCAGCGGGCCCCCCGAGTTGCCGGGGTTGATCGCGACGTCGGTCTGAATGAAGTCCTCGTAGGCCGCGATCCCGACGCGACTGCGGCCCTTGGCCGAGACGATCCCCGCGGTGACGGTGTGGTCGAGCCCGAAGGGGCTCCCGATCGCGAGCACCCAGTCGCCGACGTCGACGCTGTCGGAGTCGCCGAACTCGACGGTCGGGTAGCGGATCGGGCGCTGGGGGAGCTGCAGCAGGGCCAGGTCGCTGAGCGGGTCGGTGCCGACCACCTGCGCGCGGACCTCCTGGCCGTCGTGAAAGCGCACCAGGACCTGGGAGACCCCCGAGACCACGTGGTGGTTGGTGACCACGTGCCCCGCGGGGTCGACGACGAAGCCCGTGCCGAAGCTGCGCTTGATCTCCTCGACCCCGGGGCGGCCGAAGACCATGCTCCAGGGTGACTGGTTGCGCTGCAGGCGCTCGGTGGTGATCGAGACCACCGCCGGCGCCAGGCGCTTGGCCACGATGCGGAACTCGCGCGCCAGGTCTTGCGCGGTGCTGCGCTCGACCGCCGGCGGGGGGGCGGGCGTGCGCGTGTCGGTCGCGCTCCCCCGCGTCGCCGCGTAGACCAGCGCGCCGCACACGAAGGTGGCCGCGAAGATAAGCACGTTGGGGCGCTGCTCCGCGGACATGGGCCGGCCCTCCTCCCCGGGATCCTACCCGGAATCGGACCCTTGCCCACTCGGGCGCTTCCAGGGCGCTCGCGTCAGCGGCCTCGGGTAGGGTCTTGCCCATGAGTGAGCTGCCGCTGATCGGGATCGAAGTCGACCTCACCGCGACGGAGGCCGGGCGCCGCTACGCGAAGTGTTACGAGACCTACTTCGACGCGGTCTCCGACGCCGGGGGCGCCCCGGTGCTCCTGCCCCCCTGCCCCGAGCCCGCCGCGCGGCGGGTCCTGGCCGCGCTGGGCGGGGTGATCGTGCCCGGCGGCGACGACTTCGCCGCCGAGGAGTGGGGCGAGGTCAACCGCGAGTGCCCGCGCTTCTGCCCCTCGGACCCGCGGCGCCTCGTGCAGGGCAAGCTCCTGATGCGCCTGGTCCTCGAGCAGCGCGTCCCCTTCCTCGGGGTGTGCTACGGCGCGCAGCTCATGAACCTGGCGCTCGGGGGGACCTTGCTCCAGGACCTGCCCACCGACCTCGCCGACCCCCTGCCGCACCACGACCAGGCGCACGACGTGCGGGTCACCCCGGGCAGCCTGCTGGCGCGGCTGACGGGGGTCACGACGATGACGATCAACAGCCGGCACCACCAGGCCAATCAGCGCCTGGGCGAGGGGCTGCGGATCTCGGCCCAGGCCCCCGACGGGGTGGTCGAGGCGATCGAGGCCCGCGACCCCGAGCGCTTCCTGCTCGGGGTGCAGTGGCACGCGGAGGAGCTGGGCGACACCCCCGGCGGCGCCCCGGTCTTCGCGGGCCTGGTCGAGGCCGCGCGCGCCGCCCTCGCGCGCTAACCCCTCGAAGCGGGAACTCCCCGCGCCCGCGCCGTGTAGCATGGGGAGACGGGAGTCGTCATGGCCTTCACCAGCGCGGACCGCGCGGCGTACCTGTCGCGCGGCGAAGAGATCAAGTTGATCATTTCGGGCCTCGTGCTTTTGGTGGGCCTGGGGGTGATCTTCGGCCCCTCGGCCAAGCCCGACCCCAAGGGCGACCCGGAGATCGCCCTCCCGCAGCCGCAGGTGGTCGACGCCAAGGTCGCCCTCGATCGCTTCAAGGCGCAGCTCGAGGTCACCCCCGACAGCGCCCCGCCGACCCCGACCGAGCCCCAGCAGGAGTACGTCCCCGACCCCGAGGCCCTGACCCAGGTCGAAGACTTCGTGCTGAACGAGGTCGAGTCCGACGCGATGTACGAGCTGATCGCCCAGCTGCACTCCATGTCGGAGGAGGCCCTGCGCAAGGCGCCGGAGACCCACGGCACCTTCTCCTACGCCGACCTCAAGACCGAGCAGGGCCGCTTCCAGGCCCGCGGGAAGTTCCTCACCCTGCGCGGGCGCTTCGTCGGCCCGCTGAGCCAGTGGGTGCTGGCCAAATACCCCAACGACGCGAACCTCGGCTGGGTGTGGCAGGGCTTGTTCCGCGTCGGCCGTCAGGGCTATTGGGTGAGCCTCACCGACAAGACCTTCGAGCCCCAGGTCGGCAACTACGGCACCCCGATCGAGCTCACGGTCGCGTTCTGCAACGGCTACTCCTACGACACCGAAATGGGCATGGTGCGCAGCGTCCCGCACGTGATCGCGAAGTCGATGATCAAGATCGACAACCCGCCGCCCGAGGCGTTCTACCCCTGGGAGATCGCCTACATGGCCCTGGCGGTGATCTCGGCCGCCCTGCTCTTCGTGATCGGCTACGCGCTCTACACCAAGCGCGAGCGCAAGAAGTTCGACGCCTGGCAGCGCGACCGCCGCCAGAAGCGCATGCACAAGGCCGTCGCCCCCGGCGGCAAGGCGGAGAAGGCCGGCGCGGCCGCAGCCGCGACCGACGCCGACGCCGACGCCGACACCGACGCCGCGACCGACGCCGAGACCGACGCCGCGACCGACGCCGCGGCCGACGCCGACGCCGACGCCGACGCCGCGACCGACGCCGACGCCGCGACCGACGCCGAGACCGACGCCGACGCCGACGCCGCGGC
>JAGQRJ010000310.1 GCA_020425635.1 Planctomycetota bacterium
GCGGAGGAGCGGATCGACGGCTGGCGCGAGCGCGCGCTGGCCGGGCGGGAGGCCGACGGTGTGGACGCGGCTGGGTCAGGCGCCGGCGGCGTGAGGGGGGCGGGCGCAGCGGCGCGGGTCCACGGCACGCGCGTAACTCGCGAGGCGTCGCTCGGGGTCGAGGGGCAGGAACTCGTCGGCGTCGCTGAGGGGGTGTCGCGGCCCCGGCTCGGCCGTCGGGGACCGGCGGCAAGCGAAACCCGCTAAGATCCCCGCGTGAAGAACCAGCGCTGGAAAGAGCCCGGACCCCGCTACCTCGAGCACTCGCTCTCGATCCCGGTGCGCTTCCCCGAGGTCGACGCGCTGGGGATCGTGTGGCACGGCCACTACGTGAGCTACCTCGAGCAGGGGCGTGAGGCCCTCGGGCGGGAGCGGGGGATCGACTACCTCTCGATCCGCGAGCGGCACGGGCTCGTGATCCCCGTGGTTCACGTGGCCCTCGACTACCTCGCGCCGGCGCGCTACGGCGAGGCGGTCGAGGTGCGCACGCGCCTGCACCCGGACGAGCGGGCGCGGCTGCTGTTCACCTACCGGCTCTTTGGCCCCGACGGGACCAAGCTCGCCACCGGGCTCAGCGTGCAGGTCTTCACGCACCCCGACGGGACGCTGGTGCTCAACCGCCCCGAGTTCTATCGGGCGCTCTGCGAGCAGTGGGAAGCGGACCTGCAGGGGTGAGCGCGGCGGTGTGGATCACGGGGGTCGGCGCCGCGACCCGGCTGGGCGCGGGGGTCGAGTGTCTGGACCGCGCGCTGCGGCAGCCGAGGCCCGCTGGCGCGGGAGGGGTCGACGCGGCGCAGGCGGCGGCGGCGCTGTGCGAGGCGGTCGACATGGCCCAGCTCCCCGCGCGGCTGCGGGTCAACGTGGGGCTGTTCGTGGGCTGCACCTGGGCGGGCCTCGAGGAGAGCGAGCTCGCGGTCGCCTCGCACGTGCGCGACGAGGACCCCGACGACGAGGCGTGGAGCCGGCACGGCTCCGACCACCTGCTCGCGCGGCTCGTGCGCAGCTCGGGGCTGGGCGGGGTGTCGCTGGTGGTCAGCGCTGCGGGCGGGGGCAGCGCCGAGGCGCTCGACCTCGGCGCGCGCTGGCTGGCGACGAGCGCGTGCCCGGCGGTCGCGGTCGGCGGGGTCCAACTCGCGACGCGGGTCGGGGAGCGCTGCTTCGCCGAGCGAGTCGGGGTCGACCCCGACGGGTGCCGCCCCCTGAGTCCCGAGCGGCGGGGGACGACCCTCGCCCCCGGGGCAGGGTTCCTCGTGCTCGAGCGCGCCGAGGCCGCGGCTCGACGGGGCGCCCGGCCGCTCGCGGTCCTGCAGGCCGTGCACGCCCAGGCCGGGCCCAACGCCCTGGTCCGGGTGCTCGAGGAGGCGCAGGCGGCGGCGCCCGACCTCTGGCTCTGCCACGCCAGCGGAGGTGTGAAGGAAGACGCCGAGGAAGCCGCCGCGCTGCGCGCGGTGCTCGGCGAGCCCGTGGCGGGTCTCGCCGCGAGCAAGGCCCTCCTCGGCCACACCCAGGGCGCGGCCGCGGCCCTCGACGCGGTGATCGCGACCCTCGCGTTGCGCGGTGGGTTCTTCCCCTGCCTCGAGCCGGGGGCCGAGCTGCAGACGGTCTCGGCCGAGCGCCTCGTGCCGCGCTCGGCGACGCTGCTCTGCCGCAACCTGCTCGACCGGGCCTGGGCGGTGCACCTCGGTCGCGCTCCCGCGCCCGACGCGGGCGCAGAGGACGACGCGTCCCTCGCCGGCAGCGCGCCCCTGCCCCTCCGAGAGCCCCCCGAGCCCGAGCGCGAGCCGGAGCCCCGGCGCCAGCCCGAACGCGAGCCCGCGCCTGAGCGCAATCCCAGGTCGCCGGGTGACGCCAGCGACACGGTCGACCCGCACGGCTCGGCGGACGACGGGTCGTCCGAGGAGCTGCCGAACCCCTTCGCCTCCGACTACGCCCCGGTCGAGCCTCCGCCCGTCGACCCCGAGGAGGAGGCGTGAGC
>JAGQRJ010000311.1 GCA_020425635.1 Planctomycetota bacterium
CGCCGAGCCGAGCGCGGCCCCCCGGTCGCGCGCGGTGGGGCTCCCCGCCGCGCTCGGGCTCGCGGGCGGCGGGCTGATCGTGGCCCTCGCCTACCTCGCCCTGGCCGGGGGCAGCTCGAGGCCCTCCCCACCGGCCGACCCGCCGCCCCCCGCGGCGCCCACGCCCGCCGCGACGCTCCCCGACGGAGCCCGGCTCCGGCTCCCCGTCGGCTGGACGGGTCAGGTCGAGATCGATCAGACGAGCGCGGGCGAGCGCGACACCCCGGCCGGCCTCAGCAGCGTCGAGGTCGAGTGCCACTACCGCATGGACTGGACGGTCACGGCCCACGACGGTCGCTGGGCCGAGGTCGAGGCCACCTTCCGCCAGCTCCGCTTCTCCTGGGACGCCGACGACGCCAGGACACAGAGCCCGGTGAGCTTCGACTCCCAGCTCACCCGCGACCGCGAGCACCCGCTCCTGCGAGCCCTCGGCCAACGCTTTCACTTCTCCCTCGACCTCGTCTCGGGGAAGGTCGAGCGGGTGAAGGGGCTCGAGGCGATCCACGACCACGTCTTCGCCGGGCTGACCGCCCGCGACGCCAACGGCCTGCGCGTCCCCTGGCTGCAATCTTCGGACCTCGTCGAGCGCACCCTCGACACCCTCCTGGCCGTGTTCCCCGCGACCCCGACCGAGGACGCGTCGTGGGGGGTCAACCGTCGGCGCGCCCACTCCGCCCGCGCCTCGGGGGTCGACCCGCGCGGCCTGCCGACGGCGGAGGTCGGCGAGGTGGTGGGGCGCTGCGAGCGCGACCCCCTCGAGCGCGACCCCGTCCTCCGCCTGACCTGGTCGGCGCGCGGCCAGGCGCGCAGCGACCCCACGCCCTGGACCGACCCCATGCAGGTCGACTACGAGGTCACCGCCGACGCCGAGCTCGAGCTGGAGGGCGCGTTCCTCGCGGAGGCCGGCGTGCCCGCGTCGGCCAACTTCCACGAGCGGTGGACCTTCACGCGCCACTTCGACGCCGAGCAGGGAGCGCGGACCTCGACCCACCGCGTCGAGCTCGACACCCGCCTGCGCGTCGCCCCGGACTGACGCGCAGCCGGCGGGCTGCGCCAGGAGCCGTGGCGAGCTTCGCGGGCTAGGATCGCGGTCATGACCGAGGACGTCCCTCCGCAGCACCCTGGCCTGCTCGCCGCGATCGGCCCGGGGATCCTGGTCGCCGCCACCGGCGTGGGCGCGGGCGACCTGGCCACCGCGGCCTTCACCGGCGGGCAGCTCGGGGTGGCCGTACTGTGGGCGGTGCTCCTCGGCGCGGCGCTCAAGTTCGCGCTCAACGAGGGCCTCGCGCGCTGGCAGCTCGCCAGCGGGAGCACCCTGCTCGAGGGGGCGGTCGCGCACCTCGGGCGCGCGGTGGCCTGGGTGTTCCTGCCCTACCTGCTGCTGTGGTCGTTCTTCGTCGGCTCGGCGCTCATGAGCGCCTGCGGCGCCTGCGCGACCGCGATCGTCCCCTGCTTCGAGCCGGGGACCGGGAAGGTCGTGTTCGGGATCCTGCACAGCCTCGTCGGCGTGGTGCTCGTGCTGCTCGGCGGGTTCACGCTCTTCGAGCGGGTCATGAGCGTGTGCATTGGCGCCATGTTCGTGATCGTGCTCGTCACCGCAGGCTGCCTTTGGCCGGGGACCGGCGAGGTGCTCCGCGGGCTGCTCGTGCCCGACCCCGCGCTGCTGCAGGGGCCGTCCCTCGGCTGGACGGTCGCGCTCATGGGCGGCGTCGGCGGCACGCTGACCGTGCTCTCCTACGGCTACTGGATCCGCGAGGCCGGCCGCGAAGGGCTCGGCGCGCTGCGCCTGTGCCGGATCGACCTCGGGGTCGGCTACGCCATGACCGCGCTGTTCGGGGTCGCCATGGTCGTGATCGGCGCGGCGACCCCCGTGGAGGGCAAGGGCGCGGGCCTGATCCTCGCGCTGGCGACCCAGCTCGAGGCCACCCTCGGCCCCGCCGGCAAGTGGGCGTTCCTCCTCGGCGCCTGGGGCGCGGTCTTCAGCAGCTTGCTGGGAGTCTGGCAGTCGGTGCCGTATCTGTTCGCCGACTTCATGCTCCAGGCCCGTCGCGCCGAGGCTCCGGGCGAGGGAGCTCCCGAGCCTGCCAAGGTCGACGTGCGGTCGCTCCCCTACCGCGGCTACCTGCTCGGGCTCGCGACCGTCCCCATGCTCGGGCTCATGGTCGACTTCAAGCAGGTCCAGAAGCTCTACGCGATCGTCGGCGCCTGCTTCATTCCGCTCCTCGCGGGGGTGTTGCTCCTGCTCACCACCCGCCGCGCCTGGGTGGGCGAGGCGGGCCGCACCCGGCCCCTCGGCCTCTGCGTGCTCGTCGCCGCCCTCGCGTTCTTCCTCGCCCTCGGGGTCCAAGGCGCCCTCGGTTGAGCTCCGAGCAGGGCAGGACCTGCGCAACCAGTGGGCGACGTGTGGAGAACTCCGGCGCTCGTTTTCGTTGCTGTGGATAACCTGTAGACAGCGTGTTTCCTGGGCTCGCGGGCGCCTGACCCGTCGGAGGGGTTCGGTATCACGGGGTCGTCACGCCGCAGGAGACCCCATGCCCCAGCTCGAAGCCCACGAAATCGCGACCCTGTTCCCGACCATGTCCACGGTCGACCTCGACCACCTCCGCGCCTCGCTCGGAGACCAGGGCCTGCTCGAAGAGATCCTCCTGTTCGAGGGCAAGATCCTCGACGGCCGCCACCGCTACGCCACCTGCCTCGAGCTCGGCGTCGAGCCGCGCTTCCGCGAGTTCGAGGGCACCGCGCAAGACGCCTTCGCCTACAGCGTGGCGCTGAACCTCAGCCGCCGACACCTGACCACGGTCCAACGCGCCGCCGCCGGCGCCGGGCTCAAGGAGTTCCAAGCCAAGCTCCTCTCCGGGGACGCCGCGGCCCTCGTCGAGGACGAAGAGGTCGCCCACGCCCCCCCCGCGCCCGCGACGCCACGCGACGACGACGACGCGCCCGAGGCCGAGGAAGCGCTCGAGGACGCCAGACGCGACGAGGAGGAGACCCCCGCCCCGACCGCGGCGCGCCCGCGAACCAAGAAGCGCCAGCTCAGCCCGCGCACGGCCAACGCCCGGGCTCGCACGATCGCGAGCGAGCGCGTCGGCGTCAGCCCGCGCGCGATCGACGCCGCCGCGAAGGTCAAGCAGGAGGCCCCCGACGTGTTTCAGCGCATGCTCGAGGGCACGGCCGGCAGCATGCCCGACGTCAAGCGCGTGACCGCGCTCCCCGCCGAGCAGCGCCAGGAGGTACACCGCCTGGTCGACGAGGGCACCAAGCTCAAGGCGGCGCTCAAGCAGGTCGCCCCCCCGCCGGCGCCCGCCGAGGGGCCCGTGTTCCTCGGCAAGGTCATGCTCGAGCCCGAGCAAGCGCGCACGTTCAACGCGATCGTCGAGCGCCGCGAGCTCAAGCGCGCCGAGGCCGCGCGAGAGGCGGTCCTGCTCTGGATCGAGAAGCACCAGGAGGCCCTGGTCGGGGTCTGAGCCCGCAGGCCGACGCCTCGCCTACCCTTCCCCCTCGGGGTCGAGGAGCTCCCACGCGATCGCCCGCAGCGCGACCAGCGCCGCCTCCCGCGGCTTGGCGCACACCTCGACCAGCGCCTCCGCGACCGTGACGCTCCAGCGCGGGTGGTGCCGCGCCCACTCGAGGAACCCCCGGGGGTCCTCGAGCAGGGGCGGAAGCAGCGACTGCTCCGCCTCGCGCACCCAGGCAGCCCCGCCGACCGGCTCGCCGCTCCCCACGAGCGCCGCCACCGCGGCCTCGATCAAGGCCTCCCCGCCTGCGTCGTCCACGGCCCCTCCGCCACGATCTTACGTCGGGGTCGGCCTCGGTCTCGACCGCTTTGGCCTGGAGACCCGAAGGGGTAGGCTGACCCTGTGCATGCACCCCTGACCCAGGACGAGCCCGAGCGAGCGCGCCCCCGGCGCGGCGGAGGGCGCTCGTGAACACCACGGGCCGCCGCCCTGGCTCCAGCGAGGCGCAGTGGGCCTTCGCCTCGGACGCGGGCTTCAAGTCGGCGTCGGCCTCCCCGTCGGCGAGCGCCTTCGGAGGCGGTCCGGACGGCCCGCGGGTCGGCGCGTCGTGGGGACCGTTCTGGATCGAGGCCGAGCTGGGGCGCGGCGCCAGCGCGCGGGTCTACCGCGCTCGGGTCGCGGAGAGCGGGGACCTCGCGCTGAAGGTGCTGCTCAACCCGAGCGAGCCTGCGCGCCAACGCCTCGCGCGCGAGGCGTGGCTCGTGGGCCAGCTCCAACACCCCGGAATCGTCGCCCTCCGCGGTGCGGGTGAGGTCGGACGGACGCCCTTCGTGCTCTACGACCTCGTCTCCGGGGCCCGGCCCCTGAGCAGCGCCTGGCTCAACCTCTCGACCGAGAAGCGCGTCGACCTGGTGACCCAGGTGGCCACCGCGGTTGGCTACGCGCACAGCTGCGGGGTCACCCACCGGGACCTCAAGCCCGCCAACGTGCTGGTCGACGAAGACGGAGACCCCCGCGTGGTCGACTTCGGCCTCGCAACCCACGCAGAGGTCGACGCGCTGACCCGCAGCGGCGCCTGGGTCGGGACCCCGAGCTACATGGCTCCGGAGCAGTTCGAAGCCACCCGCGCGGGCCAAACCCCCGCGGTCGACGTGTGGTCGCTCGGCGTGCTGCTCTACGAGGCCCTCACCGAGCGGCTGCCGTTTCACGGCGCGAGCGTCGTGCAGCTCGCGACCCGGGTCATGGACACCGCCCCCACGCCGCCGCGGAGGCTCAACGCAGAGGTCACCCCGCAGGTCGAGGCCGTGTGCCTGCGCGCCCTGGCCAAGGACCCCGCGGCGCGCTTCCCCGACGCGCGAGCCTTCGCGCTCGCCCTGCGGGCGGCG
>JAGQRJ010000046.1 GCA_020425635.1 Planctomycetota bacterium
GGTCGAGCTGCGCCCGAAACGCGACCATGGCCTGCTCGCTCGCGGTCTGGGTCACCGTCTCGAGGAACCCCTCGAGGCCTTCCTGGGTCAGGCGGCCCTCGACACGCTGCTGGATCTCCGCGCTCAGGCGGGTTTCGCTCAACCGGGCTTCCAGCGCCTCCAGGCGCTGGACCACCTCGCGCTTCGAGGGGCCCGTCTTCGCCGGTTTGGGCAGCGCCCCGGTGGGGGTTGGCCGCGCGATCCTGGCGGAGGGTCGCCCCGACGCTTCGGGGGCCGCGCCCGCCGGTGCCTGCCGGACCGCGGGGGGCGCGGGAATGCGCCCGGACGGCTGCCGAGGGTTCGGCCCCGTCGGCATACGCCCGGTCGCCTGTCGGGGATTCGGCCCCGTCGGCATGCGCCCAGACGGCTGCCGAGGGTTCGGCCCCGTCGGCATGCGCCCGGTCGGCTGTCGACCTGCGGGTGGCGGGGCAGGGGGACGGGCCGGACCGCGGTTGGGAGGCTGCGCCCCGGAGCCTGCTCCCTGCTGGCGCTTCGGCCCGGGCCTGCGGACGGGGGGCCGGCCCGCGGACCGCGGGGCTGGACCGGGGCGAGACGGGCGCCGGGTCGGGCTCGCAGAACGCTGACTGGGCGGCCCCTTACGGCCGATTCGGCCGGACGGCCTGCCGACCGGCTTGGAGCCTTCCTCGGGTTCGTGCGCGTTGCTCATGGGACCACCTCCCGACAAGGGAGGGTAGCCGCCTAAGCCTGTTCAGCCCAGTCGTTTGGGGGCGTCACCCTTGCCCCCTCCAGGAGACGGGGGCAGGCCCTCACTCCTTCGTGGATCGGGCCACGAGCGCGGCCGCGGCCTCGTCTCGCCAGGCCTGGATCATGGCGCCCGACCCCGGAGGGGTCAGGGTGAGGGCGCGGTCGTAGTCGGCGATCGCCGCCTCCAGCTGCCCGAGGCTCGCCCGGGCCAGGCCCCGGTAGGCGTAGCCCTCCATGGAGTTGGGGGAGAGCTCCAGCGCCCGGTCGTAGTCGACGATCGCCTCCGCGAAGCGCCCCAGATTTCGCCGCGCCTCCCCTCTCAGAATGTAGGGGGGCGCCTCCTGCGGGAAGAGCGCGATCGCGGCGTCGAAGTCCGTGATCGCCTCCTCGAAGCGCCTGAGCGAGTTCTTCGCCAGCCCGCGATTCTGGAACGCGTCGGCGAAGTTGGGTTTGACCGCGAGCGCGCGGTCGTAGTCCGCGATCGCGTCGTCGTAGCGCTGCGCTCGCAGGTGCGCGTTGCCCGAGGTGAGATGCGCCTGGGCCTCGCGCGAAATGTGCCGCGGATCTCCCCACGGCGGGACGTCGCTCGCCTCGGGCGCCTCGGCGGCCTCCTCCCCGGTGGGGGGAGAGCCCTCCTCCGGGTCGGCGGACGAAGCGACCGCGCCCGCGGCTGCGACCGGCGGGCCGCCGTCGTCCTCGGACGAAGGCGTCGCGACGCGGGGGGCCTCGACCGGCGGCTCGCGGCCCAGGTCGAGCGCGAGGGCCGCGAACGCGCCCGAGGCGAGGATGGCCGCAGCGCCCAACCCCAGGCCCGCGAAGACCCTGCCCCTCCCAGCGCCCGCCGACGGGGCTGAGGACGTCGTGCCGAGCAGCAGCGCGCGCGCGACGTCCTCGGCCGAGGACGGCCGACGCTCGGGGACCGAGCGCAGGCAACGCATGCAGAGCTCGCTCAGCCACGGGGGCGTCTCTGGCGCGAGCTTGCGCGGCGGCGCGATCCGCTTGAAGGCGACGGTCGCGAGGTATTCCTGCAAGGAGGCCGCGCGCACGGGAGCGTGACCGGTGAGGCAGGCGTAGAGCACCGCGCCGAGCCCGTAGACGTCGGTCCCCACCCCGATCACGTCCGTGCGTCCCTGGGCCTGCTCGGGGGCCCAGTAGCCGGGCGTCCCCTGGAACACGCCCGTCGCGGTCATGCGGCTGATCGAGCTCTGGGCGTCGAGCACGAGCCCAAAGTCGGTGAGCAGCGCTCGCTCCCCGTGCAGGAGGACGTTGTCGGGCTTGAGGTCACGGTGCAAGACGCCGCAGCCGTGGACGTAGCTCAGCGCGCGCGCCAGCTGCTGGGTGATCCCGATCGCCTCCCCGACCGTCAAGCGCCCGCGCCGCAGGCGCGTTTCCAACGACTCGCCCTCGACGAGTTCGAGGGCCAGCCACGGGTGTCCGTCTTGTTCCCCGGCGCCGAGGATCGTGACCACGTTGGGGTGGCGTAGCCGCGCCAGCGCCCCGACCTCGCGTTGGAAGCGGGCCCGGGCACGCGGGTCGCCCGCGCGCTGGTCGAGGAGCACCTTCAGGGCGACCGCCTGCCCGGCGGCGTCCTCTGCGCGGTAGACGACGCCCATGCCGCCCCGCGCGATCTCTCCGA
>JAGQRJ010000312.1 GCA_020425635.1 Planctomycetota bacterium
CCCGCCCCCTCCGCGGCGCTCCCCGTCCCCGGGCAACGCCGCTTGCCCGCCTGGGGGCTGCGCGTCAGCCTGCAGGTCCACCCCGCGCCCCCCCCTGGCTGGCGCGACGCGCCCCCCGAAATCGCGTTCCTCGATCGGGCGGTTGTCAAGGGCCCCCTGGCGCTCCGGGGCCGCCGGGAGGGAGATCGTTTTTGGCCTTTGGGCGCTCCGGGCACACGCACGTTGAAACGGTTCTACATTGATCGGAGAATCCCGCGGTCGGCGCGGGACGGGCTCCCCGTCGTGACCGACGACGATCGACCCATGTGGGTCGTTGGCCATCGTATCGATCAAAGGTATCGGGTGACCTCCGCCACCCGCTCCGTGTTGGAGATCCGCACGGAGACGAGCGCTGGAGAAATGGAAGAAGGCTAGCCGTGAGCGACGAGAAACAGACCGAGGCCACCCCGAGCACGACCACCGAGGCCCCCGCGGCCGAGGCTGCGCCCGTGACCCCCGAGGCCCCCGCGGCCCCCTCCGAGTCGCCCGAGCCCGAGGCCCCCGCGGCCGAGGCTGCGCCCGTGACCCCCGAGGCCCCCGCGGCCGAGGCTCCCGCGCCCGCTGAGGCAGCGCCGGCCGCAGACACGGACGACGCCGTCGGCCAGGCCGCCTTCGCGGCCGAGGAGGCCGCCGCCCAGCAGGCTGCGGCCGAGGAGGCCGCCGCCGCGGAGGCCGCGGAGAACGCCGAAGAGGAGGCCCCGCCGCCCGAGCCCGAGCCCGAGCTGACCCCCGAGGAGAAGCGCCGCAAGGCGAGCGAGGCGCGCTTCCTCGGCGCGCTCTCCTTCCAGCGCGTGACCGAGGGGCTCAAGGGCCACTGCCAGAGCCCGCTCGGCAAGCACGCCCTCTCGCGCATGAAGCTGCTCTACGACGAGGAGAAGGTCCAGACCTGCCTCGAGCAGACGCGCGAAATGGTCGCGCTGATCAAGGAGCGCGGGCGCCCCGCCTCGTTCGCCGGTGTGCACGACCTCCCCGGCCTCTGCGCCCGGGTCAAGGAGCCGGACCGCCCGCTCTCCGCGCGGGAGCTGGGCCAGGTGCTCACGACCCTCGAGACCGCGCGCAGCATGCGCCAGGCGCTGCAGTCCGCCGACGAGGCGCGCTACCCGCGCCTGCACGGCTTCGCCGGTCACCTGGACCCGGTCGAGCCGGTGTCCGACGCGCTCTCGGCCAAGCTCTTCGACGCGGGCAAGGGCCTCAAGCACGACGCCAGCGAGAAGCTCTCTGCGCTGCGCAAGCGGCTGCACGACCTGCGCGTCGAGATCGACGCGAAGTTCGAGGAGCTGGTCAAGGACAGCGACGTCGCGATCTCGCTGCACAGCCTCAAGCCGATCGTGCGCTCGAACCGCCTCGTGTTCTCGGTCAAGGCCGCCCGGCTCGAGCACGTCAAGGGGGTCGTCGTCAGCAAGGGCAAGGGCGGGATCGCCTACGTCGAGCCCGAGTCCGTGACCCCGCTCGCCGCAGAGCAGAAGCAGCTGCGCAACGAGGAGAAGGCCGAGGTCAAGACCCTGCTCTGGGAAATGACCCGCGTCGTGCAGGCCCACCAGGCGCACCTCGAGCGGACCTGCGGCTCGCTGGGCTGGCTCGACTTCACCCACGCCAAGGCGACCTGGGGCATGGAGCACGGCTTCGCCGCCCCGCAGATCTCCAGCGACGGGACCTTCGAGCTCAAGGACGCCTTCCACCCGCTGCTCAGCGGCACCAAGGGCAAGAAGGGGCGCAAGGGCCAGAAGGGCGAAGAGGCCGAGGCCGGCGTCAAGCCCGAGGACATCAAGCCGCTCTCGCTGACCCTCGGCCGCGACCACGACCTGCTCGTGATCTCGGGCCCCAAGCAGGGCGGCAAGACCGTCGCGCTGCGCGTGGTCGGGCTCTGCGCGGCCATGGCCCAGTGCGGGTTGCCGATCCCGGCTTCGGGGGAGAGCAAGCTCTGCGTGTTCCAGAACCTGTTCGCGGACATTAGCGACGGGCGCGCCGGACCCGCGAGCCGCTCGGCGTTCACGACCTACCTCAGCCGGATCCGCGAGTCCCTCGCGGCCGCCGACGGCGCGACCCTCGTGCTCGTCGACGAGCTCGGCGACCACACCGACCCCACCGAGGGCGCCGCCCTCGCGCAGGCGTTCCTCGAGGCGCTCCTCGCGCGCGGGGCCAAGGCCGTGGTCAGCACCTACCTCGAGGGGCTGAAGGGCTTCGCCGCCGAGCACGCTCGCGCCGAGAACGCCTGCCTGCCCTTCGATCAGGAGAGCGGCAACCCCTTGTTCCGCCTCATGAGCGGGCTGCCGGGCGTCGCCCAGACCCTGGCGGCCGCGAAGCGCGCCGACGTCCCGGGCGAGGTCCTGCGTCGCGCCGAGGCCCTGCTGGAGGCGGGGAACACCGGCGTGAGCAAGCTCGTCGAGGCCCTGCAGGGCATGCGCGAGTCGGCCGCCACGGCCGCCGAGACCGCCGAGGCCGCGCGCAAGAGCGCCGAGGCCGAGAAGAAGGCGGTCGAGGAGGAGCGCGGCACGATCGAGCGCAAGAAGCACGCGCTGAGCCTCGAGGCCGACCTCGAGCTCGAGGAGCGCTTCCTGACCCTGCGCAAGGCGGTCAAGGACGCGGTCGACGCGGCGAAGGGCGACGCGACCAAGGCGGCCGCCGCGCTCAGCGAGCTCGACGGCAAGCTCGACGAGCTGCTCAAGCACATGCCCTTCGAGCAGCGCCGGCAAGAGTTCGTCAAGTCGCTTGGCAAGGGCGACTACGTGTTCGTGATCAGCCTGGGTCAGGTCGGCGAGGTGCGCAAGATCGCGCGCAAGGCGCAGAAGCTGAAGGTCGCCTGCGGACCGCTGGTGATCGACACCACCTTCGACAACGTCTCGTGGGTCGAGACCAAGGCCAAGAACACCGAGCGCCGGCGCCAAGAGGCGAGCGGAGAGCTGCAGGAGAAGGGCGACGTCGACGAGTACGGCTTCCGCAAGGGTCAGCGACCCACCAACTACCAGGGCGGCGGACGTGAGGGCGGCGGTCGCGGGCGCGGCGGTCCCGGCGGACGCGGCGGCCCCGGCGGCGGACGCGGCGGCCA
>JAGQRJ010000313.1 GCA_020425635.1 Planctomycetota bacterium
GAGCGGCGCGCTCAAGCGCGTCGACGTCGAGGCGGCGCTCCAGGCGCGCCGCGCGCGCGCCGACGCCGACGCCCGCCGCACCCTGCGCGACCTGACTCGCGGCGACGTGCTGCTCGCGACCCGCGGCGAGCGGGTCGGCGTGGTCAACGCCCTGCTCGTCTACGACCACGGCGAACACAGCTTCGCCCGCCCGGGGCGCGTCTCGGCGGCGGTCGGCGTGGGCGGCGGCGGGGTGATCGACATCGAGCGCGAGGTCGACTTCTCGGGCGAGACCCACCACAAGGCGGTCCAGATCCTCTCCGGGCTGCTCCGCGAGCGCTTCGCCCAAGAGCTGCCCCTGTGCGTCACGGCCAGCCTCTGCTTCGAGCAGTCCTACGGACCGATCGACGGCGACAGCGCGAGCGTGGCCGAGGTCGTCGCCCTCTGCTCGGCGCTCAGCGGGCTGCCCGTGCGCCAGGGCTGGGCCGTCACCGGCTCGCTCAACCAGAAGGCCGAGGTCCAGCCCGTGGGCGCGGTCAACGAGAAGATCGAGGGCTACTTCGACGTGTGCGTGGCCCAGGGCCTGACCGGCGAGCAGGGCGTGATCCTGCCCCAGGCCAACGCCCGCGACCTCATGCTGCGGCCCGACGTGATCGAGGCGGTGCGCGCCCGGCGCTTCCAGGTCGTGGCGGTCAGCGAGCTCGACGCGGCCCTGGAGCTCATGCTCGGGACCCAGCGCGCCGAGGTCCGCGCGCGGGTCGAGGCCACCCTGCGCGGCTACGCCGAGGCCTGGCGCGACTTCCGCGGCGGCGGCCACGAGGTCGGCGCGCAGGGGTAGACTTCGGCGCGAGGAGCTGCATGGCCAAGTGTGACTTAGCGATCGAGTTCGAGCGCAGCGACCGGCGCTACCGGCCTGGAGAGACGGTCAGCGGCAAGGTCACGGTGCAGGTCAACGCCAAGGTCCAGTGCAACGGGCTCACGGTCAAGCGCCTGTGGCACACCCACGGCAAGGGCAACTACGCCGAGGGCAGCGACTCCGTCGAGGAGGTCGTGTTCTCCGGTGAGTGGTGGCCGGGGGAGACCCACGCCTACCCCTTCTCGTTCGAGGTCCCGGCCGCGCCCGTGAGCTACCACGGCGAGGTCCTCAACGTGGACCACTACGTCTCGGCGCGCGCCGACATTCCCTGGGCGATCGACCCCAAGGCCGAGGAGGACTTCCTGCTCCTGGCCGGCCCCGAGTCGTGCCAGATCCCGACCGAGGTCAGCGAGGCCATGCAGGGGGCGAGCACCCAGCTCCAGGGCATGGGCGCGGCCTGCGGCGTGATCTTCGGCATGATCTTCTTCTGCGCGGGGCTGATTCCCCTGGGGATCGGGGTCGTGGGGGTCTCGCAGGGCGAAATGGCCGCGGTCATGGCGATCCCCTTCGGCGGGATCTTCATGCTCGTGGGCGGCGGGATCGCGTTCATGGCCTCGCGCAAGATCCTCGCCGAGCGCAAGCTCGGCCCGGTGGAGGTCACCGTCTCCCCGCGCCAGCTGAACCCGGGCGACCGCTTCGAGGTCGAGCTGCGCTTCGCGCCCAAGGCGCGGATCGAGCTCAACGAGATCACGGCCACGCTCAAGGGCCAGGAGGTCGTGATCAGCGGCAGCGGGACCAAGCGCACGACCCACCGCCACGTGTTCCACGACGAGGTGCAGCAGCTCCTCGCGGCCTGCGACGTGTGGCCCGAGGAGGGCACCTCCGCCAAGGGCAGCTTCCAGATCCCGCACGACGCCGCCCCGAGCTTCGTCGCCAGCGACAACCGCCTCGAGTGGAGCGTCGAGCTGCACGTGGACATCGCCCGCTGGCCCGACTGGCAGTCGACCGAGGTCCTCGCCGTCGCCCCCGTCCCCGCCCCCTGAGCCCTGGTAACCTGCCGCGGTGACGGAACCCTTGCCCGTAGAGAGCTGGGACGGAGCGGGCCGCGGCGCCTGGATCGGGCGCCTGCAGCTCGACCTGACCGGCGTGCTGAGCACCGTGGGCATGACCCTCGTGGTCATGGGCCTCGTCCAGCTGCTGCCCGCGCTGGCCGGGCTCTACTGGAACGACCCCGCGCTGTGGAACGGCGACCCCGACGAGGTGTGGTGGCACGACGCCTGGTGGCTGGCGGTCGGGGCCGCGGGCACCTGCGCGGCCGGCGTGGCGCTCCTGCCCATGCGCCGCCGCCGGCGCACCTGGACCCGCCGCGAGTCCCTGGCGATCGTGGCCTTTAGCTGGATCGCGGCGACCGCGGCCGCCGGCGTGCCGTACCTCATGCTCACCGACTGCGGGATCCCCAACGCCCTGGTCGAGAGCGCGAGCGGGCTCACCACCACCGGGGCCACCGTGTTCCCCGACGTCGACCACATTCGCCCGCCGCTGCACCTCTGGCGCTCGCTGACCCACTGGCTGGGCGGCGCCGGGATCGTGCTCGTGGTCCTGGTCTTGACCCCCTTCGTCAGCGAAGGCGATCAGCTGCGGCGCAGCCAGCGGGCCGAGGCGAGCTTCTTCACCGAGAACTACCGCGGGAGCTCCAAGACCTCGATCAAGGGCCTGTTCACCGTCTACCTGGGGGCGACGGGGCTGCTCTTCGTCTTGCTCTGCGCGCTGGGCATGTCGGCCTGGGACGCGCTGCAGCACGCCTTCGCCACGATCTCCACCGGCGGGTTCAGCACGCGCACCGCGAGCCTCGGCGCCTGGGGGCCGGCGATCCAGCTCACCGTGTTCGTGTTCATGATCGTGGGCGCGCTCAACTTCGTCGTCCTCGGGCGGGTCGTCGAGAAGCTGCGCTGGGACTACCGCACCGCGCGGCACGAAGGCCAGGGCGCCCGCTCGGCCTGGCTCCGGGTCGTCCGCAACGCGATCCCGACCTTCGTGCAGAGCCTGTGGGGCAGCGGCGAGGTGCGCGGCTACCTGATCATGATCGCGGCCGCGAGCCTCGTCATGGCCGGGATCCTCACCGTGCACGGCACGCTCTCGGGCAGCGACGCGCTCGTGCACGCGACCGTGACCGTGGGCGCGATCTCGACCACCACGGGCTTCTGCACCGAGAACTACGCGCAGTGGCCGGCCGGCTGCCAGGTGATCCTGCTCATGCTCATGGTGATCGGCGGCTGCTCGGGGAGCACGGCGGGCGGGCTGAAGTTCGGGCGGGTCCTGATCCTGGTCAAGGCCGCCTACCGCGAGATCCGCCTGCTCCCGCGCCCGCAGGCGGTGATCCCGATCCGCGTGGGCGGGGTGCCGGTCTCCCAGGCGCAGGTCCAGGAGGCGGCGCGCTACGTCGTCACCTACCTCGGGCTGCTCATGTTCGTGGGGCTGCTGGTCTCCATGACCGGCGAGGCCGCCGACGACCCGGTCAGCGCGCTCATGCTCTCGGTCTCGTCCTTCGGCAGCATTGGCCCAGGCTACGGCGCCTGCGACCCCAGCGGGAGCTTCCTGCCCTACGCGGGCAGCGCCAAGATCCTCGCGGTCGTGGCCATGCTCCTCGGCCGGCTCGAGATCTTCCCGCCGCTGACGATCGTGCTGCCCTCGTTTTGGCTGCAGCGCAGCCGCCGCGTGCTCGGGCTCAGGCGCCGCAGCAAGGAATAGCGGAGCGCGCTAGGCGCCGGCCTTCGCGGGGCGCTCGCTCTTGGCCGGGCGCTCGTCCTGGGTGTAGGCCTGCTGCGTGACCCTGAACGCGATCCCGGCGAGCACCACCGCGCACACCGCGGCGGCCGGCCAGCCGAGGAAGAGCACCGAGCGCGCGAAGCCGAGGCCACCCAGGAGCACCAGCCCGCTGATCCCAGCGGCCTTGTAGGTCGCTTGGCGGGGGTCCTCGCGGCGAACCCACGACTCGAGCTCTTTCTTCTTCTTCTTGGGCTTGTCGGGGTCGGCGGCCTCGTCGGGGGCTTCGCCGTCCATGCCGAACAGCGCGGCGACGTCGTCGATCCCGGCCTCGGCCTGCTTCTTCGGCGTGTAGGCCTCGTGCTCTTCGTGGGTGATCCCCAGCTCTTCGAGGATCACGTTGCGCGTGCGCATGGAGATGTCGCGAGCGGGGACCGTGATCTTCGCGCGGCACTTGCGGCAGCGCACGCGCTTGCCGGCCTTCTCGGAGGGAACGCGGTAGCGCGCGTCGCACCCGTGGCAGGTGACCTCGACCTTGGTCGAGACGCGGGGGAGCGACTGCGATTCGAGCGAGCTGGTGGCCATGGTGTCCTCGTCCTAATGCCCTTGGGCCTCTTCCTCTTCTCTGGGGCGTACCGTAGCAGGGGACATGCCGCGATCCTCGTCATCTTCATGTCAAACCATAAGGCGTTTCATTTCATGTCCTTGGACTTCCCGTGCGCGGCCCGCACAGGCTTTAGCGCGCTTCGAATTTCGGGATCAGGTGGGCGGAATCCGGGTCGCGCCGACCCACTTGCGTCCCGGGGCGGCAGGATCGGTTCAGACGCGTCGCTGCGCTCGCAGGGTTCGGGTCGGCGCTCGGAGTCGACGCGAGCGGGGGAGCTCGAAGGCGGCCGCGGCGGACGATGAGCTGCGGGCCGCACTCGGCCCTCGGACCGGCTATACTTTTCGTTGCGTTCAAAGACTGCCTGTGGAGTGGGGGGCAATGCCCAGCGTCCGGATCCTCAACGGAGACGCGAGCAACCGCACGTTTCGGATCACTGGAGGAGAGCAGGTCGGGCGAGACCCCACCAACGCGATCCAGGTCCAGGATCCGGGGGTGTCGCGGCGCCACTTCCAATTCCGCGTCGAGGGCGCGCAGGTCTGGCTCGAGGACCTGGGCAGCTCCAACGGGACCTACGTCAACAACCAGCGGATCGATCGGCACCTGCTGCGCGAGCGCGACCTGATCTCCGTCGGCGGGATCCAGATCCAGTACTCGGTCTCCGACCACGCCCCGCTGAACACCTCCTCGTCGAGCGACGAGATCTCGCTGGGCAGCTTCGGCCGCGACTCGAACCTCGCGCACCCCGGCGCCGCGCCGGCCGCAGAGGATCAGAGCGTGGTCCTCAAGGACGACGTCGAGGAGGAGGAGGCGCCCGAAGACTACTCCATGGACGCGAGCATCGTGTTCGACCCGTCCATGCTCACCAAGGGAATCGAGAACCCCGACGCGCGCGCGGAGGCGCTGCAGAAGCGGCTGGGGATCATGTTCTCGATCGCGCAGGCCCTGGGCGCGGTGCGCACCCTCGAGGAGCTGTGCGAGAAGATCATGGACGAGCTGTTCACGGTCTTCCCCCAGGCAGACCGCGGCTTCATTCTGATCGGCGACACCTTCGAGGCCCTCGAGCCGATCGTGATCCGCAACCGCGACAAGAACGCCGCGGGCAAGATCCAAATGTCGCGCTCGATCGCGCGCAAGGTGTTCGCCGAGAAGCAGGCGATCCTCTCGCAGAACGCCATGGAGGACGACCGCTTCGCGGGCGGGGCCTCGATCCTCAACTTCCGCATTCTCTCGCTGGCCAGCGCGCCCATGGTCTTCCAGGACGAGACCTACGGGCTGTTCCACCTCGACACCCAGGACCGCCAGCGCAAGTTCACCCCCGACGACCTGAACCTCATGGTCGGGATCGCGGCCCAAGCGGCGACCTTCATCAAGAACCACAAACAGGCCGAGGCCCGCGCGAACCTCGAGCGCTACTTCTCCCCCGACCTCGCCCAGAGCGTGGCCTCGGGCGAGATCGACCTGAAGCTCGGCGGCGACATGAAGACGGGCACCGTCTTCTTCTCCGACATCATCGGCTTCACCAGCATGAGCGAGGCTCTGAGCCCGACCCAGGTCGTGGCCAAGATCAACCGCTACATGAAGTACATGGTCGACATCGTCTTCAAGTACAAGGGCTCGGTCGACAAGTTCATCGGCGACTGCATCATGGCCGTGTGGGGCGTGCCGATCGCCCTCGACCACGAGGCGGTCAACGCGGTCTCCGCCGCGGTCGAAATGCAGAACGCGCTGTTCCTCTTCAACTGCGAGCTCAAGGCCGAAGGCTCCACCCCGATCTACATGGGGATCGGGCTCAACTCGGGCAGCTTCGTCGCCGGAAACATGGGCCACGAGCGGCGCATGGAATACACGGTGATCGGCGACAACGTGAACCTCGCCCAGCGCGTCGAGTCGAAGGCCGGCCGCGGCATGGTCCTGATCACGCCGACCACCCACGAGCGCTGCGAAGACCGCGTCCTCGCCTGCAAGCTGGCGCCGGTCGAGCTCAAGGGCAAGGCGCTGCCCGTCGAGACCTACTGCGTGCGCGGGATCGAGGAGGTCGGCGGCCCCGGCCAGGTGCGCACGATCATGACGACCCTCCCGGTGGCGATCGACGCCTGGGCCCCGGACTGCCAGCGCGGCCTGCTGGTCAAGGTCCGCCTCGCGCCGGGCTCCACCGACGCCCTGGGCCTGATCGTGTTCGAGCACCGCCCCACCAGCGCCCAGCTGCGCCTGCAGTTCTACGCCCCGGAAATGCCGAGCTTCGAGGTCGACTTCACCGTCGAGGGCGAAGTCCAGATCCAGGCCAAGCACGGCTGCTGCTTCAAGGGCAAGTTCAACTACGCCGGGACGCCCCTCGAGGAGCTCTTCGAGACCCGCCTGTTCGTGAGCGACAAGGGCCCGAGCGACATTCC
>JAGQRJ010000314.1 GCA_020425635.1 Planctomycetota bacterium
GCCCTCCTCCGCCAGGCGCAGGGCGAGGTGTCGCCCGGCCAGCACCGGGTCGACCTCCAGCGCGCGGGTCAGCGCGGCGGCCTCCGCGGGCGGGAGCAGGCCCTCGATCAAGTCGGCGAGTCGCGCGTCCGTGCTCATGCGCCCGCCCCCACGGCCTCGAGCTCGTCGAGGACCGAGACGCGGATCCGCGAGCGGATCCGGTGCACGCGCGACTTCATGGCGGGCAGGCTCACGCCGTGCTCGCTGGCCAGGGCCTTGAGGCGCACCCCCTCCACGGTGTGCAGCAAGAACAGCTCGCGGTCGTGCGGCTCGAGCTGGGCCACCGCCAGGTCGAGCGCCTTCTGCCGTCGCTCGAGGGAGCCGTCGACCTCGGGCTCGATCGCGGGGGGCTCGTAGTCGAGGGGCGCCTCGCGCCGCTGCTTGCGCGCCAGCTCGCGCACGGTGTTGGCCGTGATCGTGAGCAGCCACGAGGTCAGGCGCGCCGGGTTCTTGAGCTGGGTCAGGTTGCGCAGCGCGCGCACGAAGGTCTCCTGGGTGACCTCCTCGGCTTGCTCGCGGTTGCGGGTCAGGCGCAGCGCGAGCCCGAAGACCCGAGGCAGGTAGGCCTGGGTCAACGCGGTCACGGCCTCGCGCTCGCCGCGGATCGCGGCCGCGACGAGGTCCGGGTCGAGGTCGCTGAAGCTCACTGGGACACCCCCGCTCCCCGCGTTCGCGCTTCGCGCTCAGCGTTCCATAGATCGTGCAGATAGTCCATGCGCACTCCGTCGAGGAGCAGGCTCACGCCGCCCGTGTGCACCGTGCCCGACTCGCTGCTGATCCCCGTGTTCTGGATCGAGGTCCCCAGCGACCAGCGCCAGCGCTCGACGTAGGCGTCGGCGGTCGGCTCGTAGTCGACCCGCGCGGAGTAGTGGAAGGTCGTGTCCCACGGCCCGAGGCCGACGTGCGTGCGCACACCGTCGCCCTGGTAGGTGAACAGGAGCGGGATCCAGAGCTCGGTGGGCAGCTCGCGCGGCGCGGCGCGCAGCGCCCGCAGCGAGCCGTCGGGCTTGACCACCGCGACCTCGGCGCCGTCCAGCAGGCCCTCGACGTCGTCTCGGTGCAGGAGGTCGAGGGGGCGCAAGCCCGCGCGCGCGGTCGGCGCGTCGCGCGCCACCCGGGCGACGAGGAGGTCCTCGGGCTTGGCGTGCAGCGGGCGCAGCCCGGGCTCGAGCTCCCACACCGCGACGCACTCCAGCCCCTGGAAGCGGGTCAACGACGGCGTCCACGGGCGCGCGAACACCGGGCGCGGCTCCCGACGGAGCTCCGCGCGGACCGCGAGCTCTTCCTCGCCGCGGGCCACCAGCAGGTCGAGGGTCAGCCAGCCCGCCGCCGTCGCGTAGCCGCGCAGGTCCTCGAGGGAGCCCACCGCCTGCCCGCGCGCGCGGATCTCCTCGAGGGAGGGCGGCGCGAGCTCGACCTCGGGCGGCGTGAGCACGGTCTGGCGCGGGGCCTGGTCGAGGGCGACCCCGCTCAAGGAGACCACCCTCCGCTCGTCGAGGGCCTCGCCCAGGCTCGAGGGCAGCGGGTCGTCTGCGATCCCGAGGGCCTCGCGGGTGGTCGCGAGGAACTCGTCGGCGACCCCCGCGGCCGGCGCCACCCGGGGCCACACCCGGAGCAGGCGGTCGCCGGGGCGCAGCGCGGCCCCCGGGCGCAGCCGGTGGGTCACGACCACCGCGCCCTGCTCCTCGACGAGGCCCACGCCGAGGGCTTCGCCCACGTCTCCGAGCTCGGGGCGCGCGATCAGGCGCCCTTCGCGGTCGAGGTCCAGGCGCAGCCCGCTCACCGTCTCCAGCGAGCGCGGCGCGGGCAGCGGGCGCTCGTCGAAGGGCAGCAGGTAGCTCCCGCAGCCCGAGGCGAGGCCGATCCAGAGGCACGCGGCCGCGCGGATCACAGGTCGTCTCCAAAGCTGAGCAGCCACAGCAGGCGCAGGCACGAGCGCTCCTCCCCGGTGCGCAGGTCGCGGGTGCGCTCCCAGTGCACGAGGTTGCCCAGCGCGCCCCACTCCAGGCGCTGCTCGTAGTGGCTCGCGAACCCTGGCAGCCCGAGCGAGCTCGCCTCGTCCGGGCGCAGCTCGTGGTGCAGCTCGCGCCGCGCGCGCCACCAGACGAGCGTGCTCAGCGGGCCGAGGCTGAAGGCGTCGCCGGCTGCGCTCTCGCGCCGGTCGAAGAGGAAGGGAAACGAGATCCGCCCGAGGTCGCCCAGCGCCGCTTCGCTGCGCACGTGGAGCGTCTCGGGCGTGTCGCTGCCGCGCTTGCGGATCACCACCTCGACCTCTCGCTCCAGCTCGCCGGCGTCGAGCAGGCGCTGGGTCGCCTGCCCCGGGTCGTCGGCCGCCTCGCCGTCGATCGCGAGCAGCACGTCGAAGGGGCGCACCCCCGCGACCGCGAGCGGCGACTGCCGGTGCAGCCAGGTGATCAAGAGCCCGCCCCGCGCCGCGTGGACGGGGCGCCAGGCCGGCGGCAGCTCCGAGGCGTCGGCGACCCCGACCCCGAAGCGCGAGGGCTCGCGCGACACCGGGACGTCGAGGGGCTGACCGTTGAGGCTCAGGTTGCCCAGGTCGTCGCAGCCGAGGAGCAGGGGCTCCTCGGGGTGACTCCCGATCGGCTCGAGCAAGTCGCTGGGCATGGCTCCGCGAGACGCGACGTCGAGGCTCCCGCACCCGACCGCCCCGAGCAGCGCCGCCGCCAACAGGATCCGTGACACCCACCCTCCTCGCCGGAGCTCCGGCCCCGAGGGTGAGAGTCCGCGGGCGAAATGGGTTTCTTCATGCCGCGCCGCGTCGCCCGACAGGGCGTGACTTCGTCCTTAACCTTTTGTAACTTCGAGTCCATGCGAGTTCTGGTCACCGGCGGTGCGGGCTACATCGGAAGTCATGTCGTTCGCGCGTTGCGCCTGCAGGGTCATGAGGTCGTCGTCCTCGACGACCTCTCGACCGGGCACGCCGCCTTCGTCGAGCGCAACGGTGTGCCCCTCGTCGAGGGAGACCTGGGCGACCCCGCGGCCCTCCGCCGCGCCTTCGGCGACTACGGGCGGATCGAGGCGGTGGTGCACATCGCCGGCAAGGCGCTGGCCCCCGAGAGCGTGCGCGACCCGGGGCCCTACTTCGCCACCAACGTCACCGGGCCGATCCGCATGCTCGACTGCATGCGCAAGCACAAGGTCGAGCGGATCGTGTTCAGCTCGACCTGCGCGGTCTACGGGACCCCGCCCTCGCTGCCGATCACCGAGACCTGCCCGCGCAACCCGATCAGCCCCTACGGCAGCTCGAAGCTCGCCTTCGAGTTCGCGCTCGAGGGCTACCGCGCCTACGGCTTGAGGGCGCTCCCGCTGCGCTACTTCAACGTGGCGGGGGCGAGCGACGACGGCCTGTTCGGTGAGCTCCACGACCCGGAGACCCACCTGATCCCCAACCTGCTGCGGGCCGCCGTGCAAGGCAGCCCGTTCAAGCTCTACGGAACCGACTACCCCACGCGCGACGGCACGGCCGAGCGCGACTACCTGCACGTGGAAGACCTCGCGCGCGCGCACGTCCTCGCCCTCGAGCGCCTCGACTCGCTCGACTTCAACGCCTTCCCTGGCGCGTTGAACCTCGGCACCGGGCGCGGGGTCACCGTTCGCGAAATGCTGTCGGCCGCCGAGGCGGCCACGGGCCGCAAGGTCCTGGTCGGCGAAGAGCCGCGACGCCCCGGCGACCCGCCGGCGCTCGTCGCGGATCCGCGCCGGGCTCAGGAGCTGCTCGGCTGGCGCGCAGAGCACGACCTGGAGTCCATGGTCGGGTCTGCGTATCGCTTCCACTCCCAGGCAGGGTTCGAAGGAGGTTCCATGCGCAACGAGAGACGGCTCAAGTTCGGCGAGCTGGCGATCAAGGCGGGCTACGTGGGCGATCACGCGGTGCAGCAGGCGCTCAAGACCCAGCGCGAGCGCGACGGGATCGGCGAGAGCCACAAGCTCCTCGGCTTGATCCTGCTGGAAATGGGCGCGATCAGCAACGAGCACCTGATCGACACCTTGCGCCGCATGAACGAAGCCAGCCAACGGCTCAAGAAGGTCACCTAGCGCGCGCGCCGCGCCCGCTGCTTCGCCCCCCGCGCGAGCACCCCTCGCACTCCGGAGCCCGTGTGCTCGTCTCCTACTCCGACGCCCTCTACCTCGACCACCTGACCCCCGAAGACCACCCCGAGTGCCCGGAGCGCGCCGAGGTCGTGAGCGACGCGCTCGCCTCCCACGCCGCGATCGCCGCGCACCACGCCGCGACCCGCGGCGAGCTGGCCGACGTGACCCGGGTCCACGACCCCGACTACGTGCGCTCGATCGAGGCCCTCGCCGCCGCGGGCGGGGGGTCCCTCGACCCCGACACCTGGATCTCGCCGCGCAGCTTCGAGGTCGCGCTGCACGCCACCGGGACCCTGGTCGCGGCGACGGCGCGCGCCCTCGACGCCGCCCCCGACGACCCGCACCGCCTGCCCTTCGCCGTGGTGCGTCCGCCCGGGCACCACGCCCGCCCGGCGCAGGGCATGGGGTTCTGCCTGTTCAACAACGTGGCGGTCGCCGCCGCCCACGCGCGCGCCGTCGGCGGGCTCGAGCGCGTGGCGATCGTCGACTTCGACGTGCACCACGGCAACGGGACCGAGGAGGCGTTCTACGCCGAGCCGGGGGTGTTCTTCACCTCGCTCCACGGCAAGGGCTACTACCCCGGGACCGGGCGCAAGGGCGACACCGGGAGCGGGCGCGGCAAGGGGACCACGCTCAACCTGCCGCTCCCGCTGAGCACCTCCAGGCCGGCCTACCGCGAGGCCTTCGCCCGCGCCCTCGACGCGGTCGAGGCCTACCGCCCCCAGCTCGTGTTCGCCTCGGCGGGCTTCGACGCCTACGCCCAGGACCCCGTGGGGGGGCTCGGGCTCGAGCAGGAGGACTACGCCTGGATCGGAGCGCGACTGCGCGAGCTGGCCGACGTGCACGCCGAGGGGCGCCTGGTGAGCGTGCTCGAGGGCGGCTACGCCCTCGACGCCCTGGGCGAGCTGGTCGGCGCCTACGTGAACGGCGTCGCCCGCCGGTGAAGCTCCCCCCGCTGATCGGGGGCCGCCTCGTCCGCCGTTACAAGCGCTTCCTCGCCGACGTGGAGCTCGACGAGGGACCCACCGTCACCGCCCACACCGGGAACCCGGGGGCCATGACCGGCCTCGCCGAGCCGGGCTCGCGCGTCTTGCTCAGCCACCACCCGGACCCCAAGCGCAAGCTGGCGTACACCTGGCAGGTGGTCTACGTCGGCCGGACCCCGGTCGGGGTCAACCCGCTGCTCGCCAACCGCCTCGTGCGCGAGGGGATCGAGGGCGGGGTGATCCGCGAGCTGGCGGGCTACCCGACCTTGCGGCCCGAGGTCGCCGTCGGCGGGTCGCGCCTGGACTTCGAGCTCAGCGCCCCCGGGCGCCGGCGCTGCCTGGTGGAGGTCAAGAGCGTGACCCTGCGCGACGGGCGAACCGGGCGCTTCCCCGACGCGCCCTCGGAGCGTGGACGCCGCCACCTCGAGGAGCTCACGGCGCTGGCCGCGAGCGGCGCGCGCGCCGTGCTCGTGTTCCTCGCCCAGCGCGGCGACCTGCGGGCCGTGGGCCCGGCGCGGGAGGTCGACCCGGCCTACGGCGACGCCCTCGACCTCGCCCGCGCGGCGGGGGTCGAGGTTTTGGCCTACCGCGCCGCGGTCGAGCCGAGCCGGGGGCGGATCCGGGTGGCGGGGTCCCTGCCCCTGTGCGTTTGACGCCCGATAGGGGTGGGGAGGAATGCCGTGGGCAGCTAGACTACTCCTGGAGGCCACCTCTGACCGAAAAGCTGGCTTACGTCCACCTCCCTGGCAGCGCCGGGGTCGAGCTGCGCCCGGGCGAGCGCTTGGTGATCGGCCGCTCGGAGGGGTGCCACATTCGGATCCAGAGCTCGCGGGTCTCGCGGCAGCACGCCGAGCTGCACTGGGACGTGATCAAGCCGGTGCCCTTCGTGGTCGACATGGGCAGCCAAAACGGCTCGCGCCTCGACGACAAGGAGCTGGTGGCCTACCACCCGCACCCCCTGCGCGACGGCGCGTCGATCCGGATCGCCGACCACCGGCTGCGGGTCGAGCTCTTCCTCCCCGAGGACACCGAGCTCTACCTCAACGACAAGAAGACCGGCGTCTCGGTGTTCTGGGACAACAACGAGGTCGCGATC